>CAJMPE010000057.1 GCA_905215275.1 uncultured bacterium
TTGCCTCGGGGCTTTTTTCTTATCTAACAGAAGTAGTCAAAATAGCCCCGTCCCAAATTAACTACTTTGATTTCGTGTGCTGGGCGAAAGATTGGGTAGTATAGCTATTCAATGCGGCGACCCTGCCGTGTGTTAACCGCTACGTACCGGAGGTGTTCCATGGTTCGTGTCGACATAGAGACCATCGTCATGGCCGCCGGTCCCGTGCCATCGCTTATCGTGCTTCGTGAGCGCTGCGGCAAGTCGGATTCGACGGCGCCCCTGCGTTCGCTTTCCATTCAGACCGGCTCGTTTGAGGCTGCGGCCATTAGCCGTGGTATCGATAGCGGTCGCGCCGAGCGCCCGATAACGCATGACCTGCTGCTTGACACCGTCGATGCCCTGGGCGCCAAGCTCGAGCGCATCGAGATCGTTCGTGCCGAGCCGCCGGTGTTCTATGCGACGATTGTCGTGCTGGTCGATGGTGACGAGCGCAAGATTGACGCCCGCCCCAGTGACGCCATTGCCCTTGCCGTGCGCAGCAATGCCCCCATGTTCGTGGAGGACGACATCATGAATCGTCTGGGTACCGTTTCTGCCCATGCCGAGGAGGTTGACGACGAGCAGGAGTTCGAGAAGTTCGACGAGTTCGTCCATACGCTCTCCCCCGATGATTTCTAAATGTCTGGCACACGAGCGGAGAGGTCGCTGATGGGTAACCGCGCATCAGCTGAAGCGGCCGCCATCGCGCGTGAAGCCCAGATGCGCTCGGAGGCATCCGAGGCGGCTCGCATCGCCTATGTGACGCAGGCCCGCACGCTTCGCGAGCGCCGCGGCTCCTATATCAAGATGGTTATCATCTCCGCCCTTGTCGCGGTAATCTGTTCTCGTCTTCGTGGTACAGTTGGTGCGCTTGGGTTTTCGATTTCAACAGGCTTGGTAATCTGGGGTGTGGTCGATGCAGTCATGCTGACCAACCAGATCAAGGTACTCGACAAGCGCGCGATGGATATGATGCGCGCCCGCGACGCTGCCGCCAAGATCGCTGCCGAGGCACAAGAACTGTAACGACGCCGGATTCGATGGGAAGGTCTAGAGATGGCACAGGATATGCAGGACGCCGGTAACGTCTCCGCCGAGCTCGACGCCATGGTGTGTGACCTGATTGGCGCGTTCTTGGACGATCTTGCCGCCGGCGAGAATCCGGGCGTAGTTGTGGCGATCGAGGACGCTGCTTCCAACCGCTATCTGGCCGCGCTCGACGAGGATGGCGAGGAGGCGTGCCTCGAGGCCGCCACCAACTTTATCTCCGAGCACAAGATGGGTCTTAAGGACGAGGGCCTGGGCCGCATCGCCCGCTATGCCATCGGCTATACCGGCTGCGTCGAGATTGACGGCGGCTACCATGACGCTCTGCTCGTGAGCTTCTTTGAGACGACGCTCGAGAGCGGCTTTTCGGCATATGTGCTGTATGAGGGCATGGGCGCCGGCGATGGTTTTATGTGGAGCGACCCTGAACCTGCAGGTGAGGAAACCCCTCTCATCTAAAATCGCTAAAATAAACGAGTTTTCGGTAAAAGGCTCAATATTCCCGCTGAGCGTTGTGTTGCTGGGCGGGCCGCATACGTGTGCCGTTTGTATATGGATAGAAGATAGGGGAACTACATGCGCGTAGACAATCTGAGGAACATCGCCATCATCGCCCACGTCGACCACGGCAAGACGACGATGGTCGATAAGCTCCTGCGTGCCACGGACGCCTTCCGTGCCAACCAGCAGGTCGAGGACCGCGTCCTGGACTCTAACGACCAGGAGCGCGAGCGCGGCATCACGATTCTCGCCAAGAACATCTCTATCGAGTACAAGGACGTCAAGATCAACGTCATCGACACCCCGGGCCACGCCGACTTTGGCGGCGAGGTCGAGCGCGTGCTGCGTATGGCCGACGGCGCCCTGCTGCTGGTCGATGCCTTTGAGGGCCCCATGCCCCAGACCCGCTTCGTGCTGCGTCACGCTATCGACACCGGCCTCAAGATCATGATCGTCATCAACAAGATCGATCGTCCAGGTGCCAACCCCGAGAAGGCCTACAACGACTGCCTGGACCTTATGGCCGACCTGGGCGCCACCGACGACCAGCTTGAGTTCGCCATGGAGCACGTGGTCTATGCCAGCGCCATGAATGGCTTTGCCCGCCTTGACCCCAACGACGGCAACATGGACATGTATCCGCTGCTCGATATGATCATCGACGACATGCCCGCGCCCGAGGTTGACGAGAATGCCCCGCTGGCCATGCAGTGCGTGACCATCGACCACTCCAACTTCGTTGGCCGCATCGGTATCGGTCGCGTGTACTCCGGCGCCATTCACCAGGGCGATCAGATTCTGGTCGTGAAGAACGACGGCTCCAGCGCCACCGCTACCGTCAAGCAGCTCTTTACCTTCGACTACCTGGGCCGCACCGAGTGCCAGGAAGTCGGCGCCGGCGATATCGCCGCCGTCGTGGGTATTGACCGCACCGATATCGGCGATGTCTACACCGACCCCGAGAACCCCGTCGAGCTCGAGCCCATCGAGATCGACCCGCCGACCCTGTCCATCGTCTTTGAGGCTTCGACCTCCCCGCTCGTCGGCCGTGACGGCGACATCGTGGGTGCCCGTCAGCTTAAGGAGCGCCTGTTCAACGAGGCCGAGAACAACGTGACCATGAAGATCGAGGAGCTCGAGGACAAGAGCGGCGTCGAGGTCTCTGGCCGCGGCATTCTGCACCTGTCCGTCCTGATGGAGTCCATGCGCCGCGAGGGCTTTGAGTTCCAGGTCGGTCGTCCCCGCGTTCTGTTTAAGAAGGACGAGAACGGCAACAAGATGGAGCCTGTCGAGCAGGCCGTCGTCGAGTGCCCGGACGAGTACTCGGGCAAGGTCGTTGAGGTCTTCGGTACCTCCGGCGGCATCATGACGAGCATGGACACCTCGGGTATCGTGACGCACCTTGAGTTTAAGATCCCGACCCGCGGCATCATGGGCCTTAAGAACCGCATCATGAACGTCACTCACGGCGAGGGCGTGTTCTACCACACCTTCCTGGAGTATGGCCCCTACGCCGGCGAGATCGGCAACCGTCAGAACGGCGCCATGATCTCCATGACCACCGAGAAGGCCGTTGCCTACGCTCTGGGTACGCTGCAGGAGCGCGGCCAGCTGTTCGTTGAGCCGGGCACCGAGTGCTACGAGGGCATGATCGTGGGCGAGCGCAGCAAGGCCGGCGACATGGTCGTCAACATCGCCCGTACCAAGAACCTGGGCAACCAGCGTTCCTCGACCTCCGATATCTCCGTCCAGCTGGTGCCGCCCCGCACCTTCTCGCTGGAGGAGGCGCTGGAGTACATCGCCGATGACGAGCTGGTCGAGATCACTCCCAAGAACATCCGCCTGCGCAAGCGTCTGCTCAACGCCACCGACCGCAAGAAGGCTGCCGTCCGCGCCGGCCAGGTCAACAAATAAGCGCTGGGGCTTATAACCGCCAACAAGAAAGGGCGTCGACCGCAATGGTCGGCGCCCTTTTTGGTGTACAGGGATTGAGCCGGTCTGCACCCCTGCAAAGGTGCCTGCCCCTTTGCAGGGGTCGACGGCTAGGCGGAGGGAAGGCCCGGGGTGTTGGCGGCCTGCTGCGGCTTGAGGCGGGCGTTGCGCCAGATGATTTGGATAACGTAGCCGAGCATAAAGACAAAGGCCACGCCGCTGACGAAGTCGCCGATGAGGGGAAGTCCTGTGAGAGCGCCTGCGGCCACACCGCCGACGGCTGCCATGGCGTAGCGGTTCTGGTTATGTCCGACCATGCGAGCGATCGCGCATCCCGCAAAGGCGGTGGAGACCAGCGCGACGCCGATCACGGCGCACATGAGGGCTCCGGCAAGCGACAGGCCGGCGATAGAGATAATCAGCAACAATACGGCAGGGACAATGGCTACCGTACCCAAAAGACCGCTCACCCACAGGGGCGTGGGGCGCTGGTGGAGCATTCCGGCGGCGCTGGCGGTCGCTCGCGGAAAGACGAGCTCGAGCAGCAGAGCGGCAAAGCAGGTCGAGAGCGCCGCGGCGACGATGCCGCCGATGACATCGTTAATGGTGGAAGTATCTTCGTTCTCGGTGCGGTCGATCTTGAGCGCGCCGACCTCGGCTCCTGCGGCGCGCTCGGGGTCCTCGGAAACATGCGCGTTCACGGTGCCGGTAATGCGGGCATTCTTGCCCAAGACGAGTTTATCGGCCCAAACCTCGACATCGCCCTCGACGGTGCCGTCGATGGTCACGGTGTCGCCCGCGAGCACTGCCGACTTGGTAGAACCGCGCAGGGCAACTGTCTCGCCCATCGCGTAAAAACAGTTGGCGGTGCTACCAGTGTTGAGCACGACATGCTGACCGGCTACCGTCACGCTGCCATCGATTGCGGTTTTGGAGATATCGATGGTGCGCGCCGCCAGGCGAACGGCTCCGCCTACGGTGCAGTCGCGAGTCGACAAGCTCTCGCCTGCCGCGATAATATCGCGGCCGATGGAGGTGTCGTCCAGGTTGAGGCTCTGACCGGCCCAGTACAGGTCGCCTTCGACGCCAGATGGGGTGGAGTCTTCGTCGGTCGCGAGAACGTTTCCGGCGGTATCCGTGCCGGCAAAGGCTCCGGCGGGAAGGGCAACGAGCGCCAACGCGATGAGG
Organism: uncultured bacterium; assembly: GCA_905215275.1. Lineage (GTDB taxonomy): Bacteria > Actinomycetota > Coriobacteriia > Coriobacteriales > Coriobacteriaceae > Collinsella. The sequence goes on from CAJMPE010000057.1 coordinate 4,690, forward strand.
GCGAGTGCGAAAAAGAGGCGACCTCGCGTTTTGCGACGTTGCGTCGGCGGGAATTGATTGCAAGGCATAGGTGGTCCTTCGTTAGGTGTTCAACATGTATCTAACAGGGTACCCAACGCGCGGGCGCTCTAAAAGAACCTCTCGGTTGCATTTCGAAGGGCTGTGCCGTGCTGTCTACTTTTTGCGATGCAAGAAGCGCGCGATGTCTTCCTCGGTAGGGCTTTTGATGTCAAAGCGCAGCGAGAGCCAGCGCAGGCCCATGGTCACGACAACGCATACGACTAACGCGGCGACATTGCTCATAATGCCGCTCATAACGAGACACACATAGCTTGCCGATCCGGCGATAGCCGCGATGGCATAAAAGTTAGTGCGTTGGAAAATGCCCGGAACCACGCCCATAAAGCCGTCGCGCAACATGCCGCCACCCACCGCGGTGAAAAAGCCCATCATGATGCATACGGCCGGCGCAAAGCCATAAACCAGTGCCTTGTCCGCTCCGGTGGCGGCGTAGATGCCGACCGAGACGATGTCGAGCAATGGGATGAGTTTCTCGGGTTTATCGACGATTGCCGGGAAGATGTAGATGATGGCCGCTGTGGCGATGGAGAGCGGCAGCGCCATTGGCTGGTTGAGGATGTAGACGTTGCCGACCTGGAGTGTCATATCGCGCAAAAGACCACCGCCCAGACCGCAGACCACCGCGAGCGCGACCGCGCCCACCAGGTCGAGCTTGTGTTCGCGCGCAACCAGCACACCCGAGATCGATGCAGCGACAACGGCGAACATCTCGAGCCAAAAGGGGATAGCGACCATGGCGTCCGAGGCATGTGAGGTAACGGTTATAGCGGCGACGACGGGCAAGATGGGGTCCTTTGAGTTACGGGTTTGGACAATGCCCGTACATAGTACATGTTCGGCGCCGATTGCGACCCTATTGCTCGGCAAACGGTCGGGACTGGGTACGGTCATAAGTTCCAAACATGTACATCAGCCTCCAAAGATGTCGAAAAATGTCGGTTTTGGAGGGTGGCGTACACGTTTGGGGGAAGCGCGGGGTGAGTGGGTTCGTCGTTACTCAGAAGGCGACTCTTCGGCTTGATCGCTCTTCCAGTTGCGGATAAGCACCTTGCGCAGTTCGTTTTGCTTTCGCTGATACCCGACATCTACGCAACGAGGCATGCCGAGTGCTTCGCGGATATTGTTCATGGCACGGTGGAAAGCGAGTTGGCTGGCAAATTGCGTTGAGGTGAGCGTGACGATGCGATAGCCCATTTGGGCGAGTACGGCCTCTCGCTCCGCATCTGCTCCCTTGCGTTCGGCCTCGTCGTGAAAGCCGCCCTTATATTCGATGCCGAGCTCTCTGCGCTTATAGGTAACAAGAGTGTCGATTTTGAGCGTTCGAGCTTTGGTGCAATGCCAAAGTCGTTTAGGGATTTCGAGCGGCTTGTTGAGTTCGACACCTCGGATGCCAACGCCGCCTTCGCTCGTCGGGAGTGAAAGGGCGATAGCGGATGCGGTCTCCATGGGTGAGGCTGAGTGGTCGTAGATATGCCTGAGCGCGAGTCGGGCGCGTGTGGCACCGGGTTTGCCGGGGTGCCGATCGAGCAGATCGACAATTTCGTTCTTGGAAGCGGTAGCTGGTTGATCGGTGTAAGGGTCATCGGGATTGAGCCCCATGCGATAATTACCGCAAACTTCGTAGCCGTATTCGAGGTATTCGATTCCGTCCATCCACTCGGCAGCGAATACGAAGGTAAGGGCTTCGTCGGTGATAAAAATACCAGGGGACAGCTCGTCAATATGGTCGTAGGGTAGATTTTGGCCAAGAACGTGGCAATTTACACCGTTGGCGCGGATTCGCTCGAAGGCAAATACAACGGAGATATCGATAGTCTCAAGCATGCTAGTGGGAATACCGCAGTCGGTAAGAGCCTGTCGAATGCGCGTGATACGCTGCTGGGTGGAGAGGCCTCTTGCGCCTATCTGATAGTCGTGTTGCGCGATCGCTTGAACCAGGTCTTGTGGCGCATGATGGACGAGCCATGCGGTTTTATGCGTAATGAGAACAGGAGTATCCATTGGGGACCTCTCGCTTTATGCCGATATGCAGTCCTTATGTCCGTTGAAGTGAGGAAATATACCGAATGCTGGCAAAACGGCCGATCGTGCGCCGAGTGCGATATGCAAACGTGTACATCAGCCTTCAAAGATGTCGAAAAATGTCGTTTTTGGAGGGTGATGTACATGTTTGGTTGGGGCGTGCGGCCGAGAGAGGATTCGATAACAAAAAAGCTCCCATTCCCGGGAGCTTTCTCAACCAAAATGGCGGAGGAGGAGGGATTCGAACCCTCGTGACCTTATACAGGCCAAACGGTTTTCGAGACCGCCGCATTCAACCACTCTGCCACCCCTCCGCGTGGGGTAAAAACAAAGCAGGCTCGAAGGCCTGCTTTGGAATTAACTGGCGGAGAGTCAGGGATTTGAACCCTGGAGACGCTTTTGACGCCTACACGATTTCCAATCGTGCTCCTTCGGCCACTCGGACAACTCTCCGTTAAATGCGAAAGTCAGTATACACGAGGAATCGCAAAGTGCAAACAGAAAAGTTGGCATTTTTTGAAACGCTTGGCTTCGTGATGGGGTCCAGGAGGCCAAAAACGGGCTCTGACCAGCATGGCTGCATGCGGCAAATTGTTCAAAATGAGTATTTATAAACGACGTGGCAGCAATTTTAAAAATCTTTGAACGGTGTTGTGAACCACTGGTATGCATTTTGTGACCACAACCATGCGCCCGTTGACCTGCGACTTGGCTCAGCTTGTCCTCACGGCACCGTATCTTGTCCACAGATCCGTCAAGCTTTTGGTCAGCATTTGGTTGGAATGCGAATGAAACGTCGTGCGAGTATGGGCATATGTGGAGGTCATGAGGTTGTAGCTGCATATTCTTGCAGCCTAGGAGGTTGAAAGATATTATTACCAAGTCTTTTCCTGCTTCAGGCGCACCTTCACGACCTGAAGCCACATTTGCCCAGAGGAGGTGACAATATGAAGGCTTATGAACTGCTGTTCTTTGTTGACCCGTCGCTCGACCCCGAGACTCGTCTCGCTGTTATGAAGCGTATCGATACCACGATCGCTGAGGGCGCTGGCAAGGTCGACTCCGTTGACGAGTGGGGCAAGCGCAAGCTCGCCTACGAGATCAACGACCTCACCGATGGTGACTACACCCTCATCAACTTCCACGCAGATCCTACCCAGATCGCCGAGCTTGATCGCGTCCTGCGCATCACCGACGCTGTGGTCCGCCACATGATCGTCCGTCGCGACGACCAGGAGTAAGACTGTCGTTTTGGACTGGGCTTGTGCCCCAAGAGGAAGTAGTGAGTTATGAGCATCAATCGAGTGAACATCACCGGCAACCTCACCCGCGATCCCGAGCTGCGCGCCACCGCCGGCGGAACCCAGGTTCTGTCCTTTGGCGTTGCCGTGAACGATCGTCGCCGCAACGCGCAGACTGGCGAGTGGGAGGACTATCCCAACTTTGTCGACTGCACCATGTTCGGCACCCGCGCCGAGGCCGTGAGCCGTTTCCTGGCAAAGGGAAACAAGGTCGCGATCGAGGGCAAGCTGCGCTACAGCTCTTGGGAGCGCGACGGCCAGCGCCGGAGCAAGCTTGAGGTCATCGTCGATGAGATCGAGTTTATGAGCTCCCGTGGTGGCCAGGGTGGCTACGATCAGGGCGGTTACGCCCCCGCAGCTCCCGCGCCCGCAGCACGTCCTGCCGCGCCGGTGGCTACGCCGCCCGCGGTCGACGTCTACGATGAGGACATCCCGTTCTAAGGGTTGTTCACCTATTTTTGAGTGAGAGGCGGCTTCGGTTCGCCGAAGTTGCCAAATGAAAGGTATTTTGACATGGCTAATGATTTTTCTGCACGTCAGCCGCGTCGTAAGTACTGCCAGTTCTGCAAGGAGAACACTGAGTTCATCGACTATAAGGACACTCAGCTTCTCCGTAAGTACATGACCGACCGTGGCAAGATCAAGCCCCGTCGCGTCACTGGCGCTTGCACGCAGCATCAGCATGACATCGCCAACGCCATCAAGCGCGCCCGCGAGATGGCTCTCCTGCCGTACACCGTCCCCGTGGTTTCCTCTCGTGGCAACCGCGACCGCGGCTAAGAAGGGAGACGCATCATGAAGGTTATTCTTCTCGATGAGATCAAGGGCAAGGGCGGCGAGGGTGACGTCGTAGAGGTCGCTCAGGGTTACGCTGAGAACTTCCTGTTCCCCAAGAAGCTCGCTGTTGCCGCCACCAAGGGCAACCTCAAGCAGCTTGACGAGCGTCGCAACAACATCGCCAAGCGCGAGGCCGTCCGTCTGGCTACCGCCAACGAGACCAAGGCTGCCTTCGAGGGCAAGACGGTTACCGTTGACGTCAAGGTCGGCGACGAGGGCATCCTCTTTGGCTCCGTTACCGCCGCTATGATCGCTGACGCCATCAAGGCTCAGCTCGGTATGGACATCGACCGCAAGCGCGTCGAGCTCGGTAAGCCCATCAAGGTTGCCGGTGCCCACACCGTTGCCATCTCGCTGTACCGCGAGATCAAGGCCGAGGTTGTCGTTCTCGTCGGCGTTACCGCTGAGGAGCTCGCTGCCGAGGCTGAGGTCGAGGAGGCCGCTGAGGTCGCCGAGGCCGAGACCGCCGAGGTCGAGACTGAGGCTGCTGCCGAGTAGCATTTGCTGCAACGCAACAATCTTGTTCTAAGAAGGGCGCTCTGGGAGACCAGGGCGCCCTTTTGTTTTCTACGCTCAGCGAGCGCCATGGCAGGCGTTGTGGTGAAGTCCCAAATGCGGGACCGTTCATCCGTTTCGTTCGGTGATGATTGACGGCGCGCGGCCCGTTTTGGGACTGTGGCTGATACTATGGATGCTCGCAAGCGATATGAATGAGGATGCTCATGGCATATGACGAAAGGGAGACGGGGCTGACGGTCGAGGACCGTGGCTCCAAGTTGGGTCTCCCTCAAAACCAAGATGCAGAGGCTAATGTACTGGCCGCCATGCTGCTGTCGCCCGAGGTGGTCGAGGAGGCCCAGGTCGAGCTGCAGCCCGATGACTTCTACCGGCCCATTCATAAGACCATCTACACCGCGATGGTCGATATGTACAACAGCCGCATTCCCATCGACTCTATCTCGCTGATCGATTACCTGCGCAGCATCAACAAGCTTGATGCCGTGGGCGGCGAGGCCTACATTTTGGAGCTGATGGGTCAGACCCTGTCGCTCGTGAACTGGCAGCATCATGCCGCCATCGTCCGTCGCGACTCGATGCTGCGCGAGCTGATCGGTGCCACCAACGAGATCAACGCGCTGGCCTATAACGCCCCTACCGACACCAAAGAGGTCGTGGAGCTGGCCGAGAGCAAGCTGCTCAAGGTCACGGCGCGCGAGGTCAAGTCGAGCTATAAGACACTGACCGAGTTTATGGTCGAGGCCTATAACGAGGCCGAGGAAGTGTGTAAGGCCGGTGGACAGGCCGCGGGCGTGCCCACCGGATTCCCGTCACTCGACCGCATGCTTATGGGTTTCCGCGAGGGCCAGCTCATCATTATCGGCGCCCGCCCTGCCGTGGGTAAGACGTCGTTCGCTCTGAACCTGGCGCTGAATGCCGCCGCTGCGGGCTATACCGTCGGCTTCTTTTCGCTGGAGATGTCGGGCAAGGAAATTGCCCAGCGCCTGATTTGCGCCTACGCCATGATCTCAATCAGCGACTTCCGTACGGGCCGCATTAGCCCCGAGCAGTGGGCCAATATCAACGAGGCCACGCAGACCTTGTCCAAGCTCGATATTCTGATTGACGATACGCCCGGCACCACAGTGACTGAGATTCGCGCCAAGAGCCGCCGCATGCTCCATAACAAGGAGAAGGCAATCATCATTTTGGACTACCTGCAGCTGGTGAGTCCTCCACCGGGACGCCGCTCCGAGAGCCGTACCGTCGAGGTTTCGGAGATGTCGCGTGGTTTAAAGATCATGGC
>CAJMPE010000058.1 GCA_905215275.1 uncultured bacterium
CCCGTGGCAACGCTGTCGGATATCCACCTCGCCATCCGTCCGGGCAGCAACCTCGCGCTCGTCAACGCGCTGATGCACGTCATCCTGTTTGAAGAAAAAGGGCAGGACGACGCCTTCATCAACGAGCGCACGGAGCATTTCGACGCACTGCGCGCCTCGCTGGAGGGCTGCACTCCGGAAGGGGCCGCGCCGCTCACCGGCCTCCAGCCCGAAGCCATCCGGGAAACGGCCCGGCTGTACGCCAAGGGGCCCAATTCCATCATCCTCTACTGCATGGGCGTCACCCAGCAGGTAACGGGAACCCGAACCTGCGGCGCGCTGGCGAACCTCGTCATGCTCTGCGGCATGATCGGGCGGCCTTCCACCGGGCTCATCCCCTTGCGCGGGCAGAACAACGTGCAGGGCTCCTGCGATATGGGCATGCTGCCCAACCTGTATCCTGGCTACCAGAAAGTCACCGACCCGGCTGTGCGTGCCAAGTTTGCCAAGGCTTGGGGCGTGCCCGAGGAAAAGCTCCCGCTCGAGGAGGGCTACAAGCTCACCGACCTGGGCCACCTGGTCGACGAGGGCAAGGTGCACTGCTTCTACAACTACGGCGAGGACCCGGTGCAGACCGAGCCCGATTCGGCCGGCATGCGCAAGACGCTCTCCGAGCTGGATCTGTTCATTTGCCAGGACATCTTTATGACGCAGACGACCATGCTCGCCGACGTCATCCTGCCCGCTACCTCTTGGGGCGAGCACGAGGGTGTCTTTACCGCATCCGACCGTAGCTTCCAGCACTTTGACGCGGCTGTTCCGCCCAAGGGCGAGTGCCGTCACGACTGGGAGATCTTCGCGGACCTGTCTACGCGCATGGGCTATCCCATGCACTACGACAACACCGAGCAGATCTGGAACGAGTGCATTAGCCTGTGCCCCAACTTTGTGGGCGCGACCTACGAGAAGATGGCTCCCGAGGGCGGTTACGCCCAGTGGCCCGTCAAGAGCACCGATGTGAACGACCACGGTACGCCTGACATGTTCGCTGGTGGCAAGTTCACCACCAAGGATGGCCGTGCCAACCTGATGGCGCACGACTGGGAGGCGCCCTCCGAGCTTCCCGACGATGAGTACCCGCTCATCCTGTGCACCGTCCGCGAGGTCGGCCACTACAGCTGCCGCTCGATGACCGGCAACTGCAAGACGCTGGCGCTGCTTGCCGACGAGCCCGGTTTTGTCCGCATGAATCCCGCGGACGCCCAGGCGCGCGGCATCAAGAATGGCGACATCGTCTCGATTCACAGCCGCCGCGGCCAGGTATACAGCCGTGCCGACGTGAGCGATCGCATCAACAAGGGCACGGTCTACATGACCTACCAGTGGTGGATCGGCAAGTGCAACGAGCTGACCATTCACAAGGTCGACCCGGTCTCGCATACGCCCGAGGACAAGTTCTCCGCCTGCCAGGTCGACGCTATCGCCGACCAGGTCTGGGCTGAGGGCGAGGTGGAGCGTCAGTACACCGAGCTCAAGCAGGCTCTGGTGGACGCCGCCGCTCCCCAGGACGTTGAGCCCGGTGCCGCCAAGTTCGACGACGAGACGCACGTGAACCAAATCGTGTAGTCCCGTTCTCGTTGGCTTTTTGGGCCGGGCGTCCCGTACGTTCGGGAGCCCGGCCCGTTATTTTGAAAGGAAGTGGGGATGAACCGCTTCATCGACATCAACCCGGAGAGGTGCATCGGCTGCGGAACATGCCAGTCCGCCTGTGCCGACGCCCACCGGATGCAGGGTCTTCAGGATACGCCGCGCCTGGCGCTCGTGAAGACCGGCGGTATTTCGGCCGCCCTTGCCTGCCACCATTGCGAGGGTGCCCCCTGCGCCGAGGTCTGCCCGGTGAATGCCATCGAGCACGATGGCGACCGCATCCACGTCAAGGAGCAGGAGTGCATCGGGTGCAGGCTGTGCGCCATCGCGTGCCCCTTCGGAGCCATCCATCCCGATGGCACGTCTATCGCCGGTGTCGCAGGCATGTGCGACCCGACGCCTTCGTATCCTAAGTCCCTGAGCAGCCTGCTTACGTGGGCTCCTGGCCAGTACACCTGCGCTGTCAAGTGCGACCTGTGCGCCTTCGATCCGGACGGCCCGCATTGTGTGGCGGCGTGCCCCACCAAGGCGCTGACCGTCATGGGCGGCGCGGCCGATCGCGAGCTCGACGAGGCCAAGCGCCTGCGCTCGATCGAAAACGGTCCGGTCGTCGACGTTACCGCTGTGGCCCAGGGCCTGTCCGAGAAAGCAGAAGGGAGCGTAAACAATGGATAGCATGACGCTGTTTATCGCATCGCTTGCCGTCTCGTGCATCGGTGCGCTCGCCTCGGTTCTGCTGATCAAGGCCGATAACGCCGCCAAGACCGCCGGCTGCCTAATCGGCGCCGTCGCCGCGGTGCTTTCGTTTGTGGCCGGTATCCAGGCCGTGCTGGGCGATGTCACGTCGGTCGACACCATCGTGTTCTTCCCGTTTGCCCATTTCCAGCTGCTGCTCAACCAGCTGTCCGGCCTGTTCGTGGCGCTCATCTCGGTGCTCGCGTTTGCCGGTTCAATCTACGGTCTCAACTACTTTGATGAGTACCCGGGCAAAAAGGGCCGCGCCGGCTTCTTCTTTAACACCTTCGTGGCGTCCATGATGCTCGTCATCACCGGCGACAACGTGTTTTGGTTCCTGGTCGCCTTTGAGCTCATGTCGCTGACCTCGTACTTCCTGGTCGTGATCGAGGAGAACGAGAACTCCATCCATGGCGGTTGGCTCTACTTTGTGATCGCGCACGTGGGCTTTGTGCTCATCATGGCGAGCTTCCTCACCATGACCAACTTCGCCGGCGGCTCGTTTGCCTTTGCGGATTTCCGCGCTACGCAGTTTAGCCCCGCGGTCGCATCCGTGTGCTTCGTGCTCGCCTTCTTTGGCTTTGGCGCCAAGGCCGGTATCATCCCGCTGCACGGCTGGCTGCCCAAGGCGCATCCCGAGGCGCCGTCCAACGTGTCGGCCCTCATGTCCGGCGGCATGATCAAGATCGGTATCTTCGGTATCCTCAAGGTGGGCCTCGACCTGCTCTCCGCCTCTGGCGTTCAGGTCTGGTGGGGTCTTATGGTCATGGTCTTCGGTGCGATCTCGTCGGTCCTCGGCGTGGCCTTCGCCCTGCAGGAGCATGACATCAAGCGCCTGCTGGCCTATCACTCCGTCGAGAACATCGGCATCATTCTGCTCGGCGTCGGCGCCTCCATGGCCGCCATGGCGCTCAACTCGGTCGGCATCGCCGTCCTGGCTCTGATGGCCGCCCTCTACCACACGTTTAACCACGCGATGTTTAAGGGCGAGCTGTTCTTGGGCGCCGGTGCGCTGCTGTACTCCACGGGTACGCGCAATATGGAGAAGATGGGCGGCCTGTTCCGTCGTATGCCGGCAACGGCCATCTGCTTCCTTATTGGCGCGCTTGCCATCTCGGCCATCCCGCCCTTCAACGGATTTGTGTCCGAGTGGTTTACCTACCAGTCGCTGTTTAACGCTGCCATGCAGGGCGACAAGGCCGTCATGATCGTGGCCGTGTTCGCTGCCGTCGCGCTCGCAATTACCGGCGCACTGGCCGTCACGTGCTTCGTCAAGGCCTATGGCGTCTCCTTTGCCTCCGCGCCCCGCTCCGAGGCCGCGTCCAATGCCAAGGAGGTTCCTGCCCCCATGGTGTTTGCGCAGGGCCTGCTCGCGGCCATCTGCGTCGTGCTGGGCATTGGCGCTCCCGTGATCGCGCCCGTGCTGGTCGATGTCGCCGCGTCCGTGCTGCATCCGTACGGTGGCGTGTTTGCCGCCGAGGGCATGGAGCTCATGAACCAGTACTCCGGCGCTGCCACCTCCACGCCCGCGATCGCCATTGCGCTCGTGGTGCTTGTCGGCCTTGCCTGCGGCTATCGCAAGCTCAAGACCGTCGGCAAGGTGCAGAAGTCCCAGCCGTGGGCATGCGGCTATGCTCCCAACGAGCATATGCCCGTCGTGGCCACGACCTTTGCCTCCGAGGTGTCCTGGTTTATGCAGCCGCTCTACACGCTGCGCGACCGCTGCACGGCCGTCTGCTGGTCCATCGCGCACTTCTTCCAGAAGCTCACCGGTGTGGCCGAGGCTGTGGAGCCCGTACCCGACAAGGTTCTCGTCGATGCCCCGCATAAGGGTGTCGAGAAGCTCGCCGATCTCGCGACTAAGCTCGAGGGCGGCAACTACAGCATCTATATCTGCTACATCGTCGCGGCACTCGTGGTGTTCCTCGTGCTCGCCGTGCAAATGGGTTAAGGAGGGGAGAGCATGAACAACATCGTACTTGCCGTTCTGCAGGGCGTGGTCGTCATGGCCGTCGCACCGTTCTTCTCCGGTCTCGGCCGCGTGATCCGCGCCAAGATGCACAACCGTCGCGGCCCCAGCATCATGCAGGACTACCGCGACCTGGCCAAGCTCTTTGCGCGCCCCGAGTCCCAGAGCGAGGATGCGAGCTTTGCGCTGCGCATCATGCCGCCGCTGTTCTTCGCCGTCGCCTTTATGCTCGCGATGGGTCTGCCGCTCTTTACGGCACAAAGCCCCATCCCGGTCTTTGGTGACGCCATTACCATCATGTACAGCCTGGCGCTCGCCCGTTTCTTCTTCGCCCTCTGCGGTGTGGATTCGTCCAACGCCTACGCCGGTATCGGCGGCGTCCGCGAGCTGCTCATGAGCGTGCTCATCGAGCCGTCCATGCTGCTGGCGCTGTTTGCCGCCGCCCTGGTGTGCGGCTCCACCGACATCGCCACCATGGGTCAGCACATCATGACGGGCGCCATCGACGCGCCGGTCGCCGTGATCCTCGCCGGCATCGCCTTTGCGATTGCCTGCTACATGGAGCTCGGCAAGCTGCCGTTTGACCAGGCCGAGGCAGAGCAGGAGCTTCAGGAAGGCCCGCTCGCCGAGCTTTCCGGCCCGTCGCTTGCGATGGCCAAGCTCGCCATGTCCATGAAGCAGGTCCTGGTCGTCGCCTGGTTCTGCGCGATCTTCGTCCCCTGGGGCGAGCCCGCAACCGTAGGCGCAGCCGCCGTTCTGGGTGCAGTCATCTTCCTGGTGAAGTGCCTGATCGACTTTGTCGTATGCGGCGTGATCGAGAACTCCTGCTCGCGCTCGCGTTTTAAGGTGCTTGGCAATCAGACCTGGGCCGTCGTGGGGATCGCCGTTCTGGCGTTTGTCTTCGTGGTCGTCGGCGTGTAGGAGAAGGGAGAAACAATGTCATTTGCAGTCAGTCTGTCCCTTCTCGGCTTGGTCGCTATCGCGGCCCCGATGGTGGCCTCGGTGCTCGTCGCCCTGTTCCCCCGTCCGTACGCCAAGTGGTTCAGCGTTTTGGGTGCCGCCGTCTCGACGGTCTGCACCATCGCCCTCGCCGCGAATTTCGCTGGCGCCGGCATGCCCGACACTCAGGTCCCCCTGATCTCGTTTGGGCAGACCCTCGTCATGGGATTCACCTTCGATCGCATGAGCACGCTGCTCGCGCCCGCCTTTGTGGGTATCGGCCTGCTTGTCGTGATCTATTCGATTCCCTATATGAGCGAGAATAACCGTGAGCATCCCGACGCACCGCGTCGTCGCTTCTACGCGTACCTCGCGACCTTCATCGGTGCCATGGCCGGCCTCGTGTACAGCTCGACCCTTTTGGGCCAGCTCGTGTTCTTTGAGATCACGGGTGCCTGCTCTTGGGGCCTGATCAGCTACTACATGTCGCCTACGGCCAAGAAGGCCGGCATGAAGGCCCTGATCATCACGCATATCGGTGCGCTCGGCCTGTATCTGGGTGCTGCCATCGTGTTTGCCCACACCGGCACCTTCGCCATCACCGCGATTGCCGGCCTCGACGCCAAGCTCAAGGCTATCGTCCTTCTGCTGGTGCTCTTTGCCGCTTGGGCCAAGTCCGCGCAGGTCCCCATGTACATGTGGCTGCCTTCGGCCATGGAGGCGCCGACGCCTGTTTCGGCCTATCTGCATGGCGCCTCGATGGTCAAGGTCGGCGTGTGCGTGTTCGCGCGTGCACTCGTCTCTGCCGGCGAGATCCCCGAGATCGTGGGTTGGGTCGCCATTATCGACGCCATGGTCACCATGCTCTTTGGCTTCCTTATGTACCTGCCGCAAAAGGACATGAAGCGTCTGCTGGCCTTTTCCACGATCGCCCAGCTCTCCTATGTGTTCTTTGGTCTGGGCCTTTCGGTCTTTGGCAGCCAGCTCGCCTTCGATGGCGCCGTCTGCCACATCTTTAACCACGCTTTCGCCAAGACGCTGTTCTTCCTGATCGCCGGTTCGTTCTCCTTTACGCTCGGCACGCGTATGCTGCCCAAGCTTCGCGGCATCGTAAAGAAGTACCCGATCTCGGGCGTGGGCTTCGGTGTCGCCGCGCTCGCTATTGCCGGCGTGCCGCCCATGAACACGTTCTTCTCGAAGTTCCAGATTATCGCCGGCGGCTTCTCTGTGGGTGCCGGCAACGTCGCGATCCTGGTGCTCGTGTGCATCATGGTCGCCGAGACCGTCGCCACCTTCGCCTGGTTCCTCAAGTGGATGGGCTATTGCCTGCCCGGCGAGCCGAGCGACGAGGTCGCTGCGGGAGCCCCGCTTCCCCGCGCGATGGCGTTCGTGTTCATCGTGCTCATCATCATGGTCATCGTCAGCGGCCCGCTTTCGGCCAGCTGGATCGGTTAGGAGGTAGAACGACATGGGTTATTCGATCGTCAACATCCTTGGCGGCCTTCTGATCGTCACGTCCACCATGGTGGTCGTCTCCAAGAACATCAAGCACGCCATTCGCTGGTATGCGGTGCAGTCGCTGGTGCTCGTGGGACTGCTCGCTACGCTCGGTGCTACTACCGGTGCGCAGGAGCTGCTTATGTGGGCCGGATCTGCCTTTATCACTAAGGTCGTCCTGGTCCCTTACATCCTCAACCGCGCATACAAGAAGATGGGCGAGCCGAGCGACGCATCGCTCAAGGCCGGCCTTAAGCCCGCGTGGGCCATCTGCATCATCGCCGTCGAGGTCGCGATCTGCTTTGCCGTTGTGACGCAGATCAGCCTGCCCACGGCCGAGGTCGCAACGCCTGCGCTCGCTATTAGCTTCGCTCACTTCTTCGTGGGCCTCACCTGCATCATCTCGCAGCGCAACATCATGAAGCAGATCTTTGGATACTGCCTTATGGAAAACGGCAGCCACGTGACGCTCGCGCTTTTGGCCCCCACCGCTCCCGAGATCATCGAGATCGGTATCGCCACCGACGCCATCTTTGCCGTCATCATCATGTCCATCGTCGTGCGTCGCATTTGGGACGACTCCCACTCGCTCGATGCGCGCGACCTGTCCGAGCTGAGGGGGTAGTCCATGGAAACGTTGATTCTCGCCCTGCTCGCGACTCCTTTGGTGTTCTCGCTGGTCATGGCGTTTTTGCCCAAGAACACGTCCTATAACGTGTTTGCCGGTCTCAACCTGGTCTCCGTCGCAGCCGTCCTGGTGCTGTCGATTATGACGGCCGGCGACGTCCTTATGAGCGGCGAAACCGCGAGCGCTCTTGGCCTGTGGTTCCACCTCGATTCGCTGGGCGCCATCTTTGTGCTGCTCATCGGCTTTATCGGTTTTCTTACGGGGCTGTTCTCGCTGCCCTATGTAAAGGCCGATATCGAGGAGGGCTCCATGCCCGCCGAGCGCGCCAAGCAGTATTTTGCGCTGTTTAGCCTGTTTGTGTTCACCATGCTGCTCGCGTGCCTGTCCAACAACATGATCCTCACGTGGGCCGCCGTGGAGGCAACCACGCTTTCCACTGTGTTCCTGGTGGGTATCTACAAGAACAAGACGGCCCTCGAGGCTTCTTGGAAGTATGCGATGGTCTGCACCGCCGGCGTGGCTTTTGGCCTGTTCGGTACCCTGCTGATCTACGCCAATGCCGCCGACGTGATTCCCAACGCCCACGAGGCCGCATTCCTGTCGTGCGTGCTGCCGTATGCCGACCAGTTCGACCCGACGCTCATGCGCCTCGCCTTTGCGTTTATCGTGATCGGCTTTGGCACCAAGGCTGGCCTGTTCCCCATGCACACTTGGCTGCCCGATGCCCACTCTCAGGCTCCGAGTCCTGTCTCGGCCCTGCTCTCGGGCGTGCTGCTTAAGTGCGCCATGCTCGTGATCATGCGCTTCTACGGCTTTACCATCCAGGCCGTGGGTGCCGAGTATCCGCAACTTCTGCTGTTGATCGTCGGCACGCTGTCCATTTTGGTGGCGGCACTCTCGATGTTTCGCCAGGACGACCTCAAGCGCCGCTTTGCGTACTCGTCTGTGGAGAACGTGGGCGTTATCGCCCTGTGCCTGGGTATCGGCGGCCCGCTGGGTATCGCCGCGGCCCTGCTGCACTGCGTGTTCCACGGCTTTACCAAGACGCTTGCCTTCTGCGTGTCCGGCAACATCCAGCACGCCTTTGGCACGCGTAGCCTGGCCAAGATCCAGGGCGTCGTCGAGGTTGCGCCCGCAACCGCCGCGCTCGCCATCCTGGCGCTGCTCGGCCTTGCCGCCTTCCCGCCCTTTGGCATGTTTATCTCCGAGTTCCTGACTTTTGTCGCCGGTGTTACCGCCGGTCCCATGTGGCTGGTCGTCGTGGTCGCCCTCGGTCTTACCGTGGCCATCTCCGCGCTCACCCGTATCGCACTCAAGTCGGTATTCGGCCATGCGCCCCAGGGCATGGGCAAGCATGAGGCCCCGGCGCTCATGCTTATCCCCGAAATCATCCTGGCTGTCATGATCTTGTGGTTTGGCATTGCCACCCCGCTGCCCCTCGTGCACGGTGTGGAGACCGCTACCGGCATCGTGCTCGAGCAGAGCACCGAGGAACTTCACGCGACGCCGATGTACCGCGCTGTGTTCGGTACCGAGACCGCTCAGAGCGAGGTGGAGTAACGAATGATTGAAACTGAGAACAAGGTGTATGCCCGTCGCTGCGAGAGCCATGTCGAGGCCCTGCGCCGCGCCGTTCCGGGCTGCATCGAGAAGGTCGAGTGGCAGTGCGAGGACCAGCTGACGATCACCGTCAAGCAGGACAAGCTGCCCGAGGCCGTCCACTACCTGTACTACGAACGCTACGGCTGGATCCCCGTGATCATCGGCAACGACGAGCGCAGCCTGTGCGGCCGTTATGCCGTGTACTACGTCATCTCCATGGAGGGGGAGGACCCCGGCTGGGTGACCGTGCGTGCCGAGGTCGATCCCGCCAAGATGACGTTCCCGTCCGTGACGCCGTTCGTTCCCGCCTGCGTGTGGGGCGAGCGCGAGCTGCGCGATATGTTCGGCCTGATCCCCGAGGGTCTGCCCGATCGTCGTCGCCTGGTGCTGCCCGACGATTGGCCCAGCGGCCTGTACCCGCTGCGCAAGGACTCCATGGACTACCGCTTCCGTCCCGCTCCCGCGAGCGACATGGAAAACTACGAGTTCTTGGCCGATACCAAGGGCAAGGAGACGACGCTCGTTCCCATGGGCCCGTTGCACATTACCTCCGACGAGCCTGGCCACTTCCGCCTGTTCGTTGAGGGCGAGACGATCGTCGACGCCGACTACCGTCTGTTCTACGTGCACCGCGGCATGGAGAAGGTTGCCGAGACGCGCCTGAACTATGACGCCGTGACGTTCCTCGCCGACCGCATCTGCGGCATCTGCGGCTGCGCCCACTCGGTGGCCTACGCCGAGGCCGTCGAGCGCGCTCAGGGCATCCATGTCCCGCCGCGCGCCCAGTACATCCGCGCCATCATGCTCGAGGTTGAGCGCCTGCACTCGCATCTGCTCAACATTGGCCTGGCGTCGCACTACACGGGCTTCGACTCCGGCTTCCAGCAGTTCTTCCGCGTCCGCGAGAAGTCCATGGACCTGGCCGAGAAGCTCTCCGGTCACCGCAAGACCTACGGCCTCAACGTGATTGGCGGCGTGCGTCGCGACATTTTGGCTGAGCAGAAGCTCTCCACGCTCACGACCATCCACCAGCTGCGCTCCGAGGTTCAGGAGCTCGTCGACGTCTTGCTCTCCACGCCCAACTTTATTGAGCGTACGAGCGGTATCGGCATCTTGGACCGCAAGATTGCACGCGACTTCTCGCCGGTCGGCCCGCTCATGCGTGGCTCGGGCTATGCCCGCGACGTGCGCTTTGACCATCCCTTCGACGGCTACGCCGATCCG
>CAJMPE010000059.1 GCA_905215275.1 uncultured bacterium
GAGCCTCACCATCTCAACGCTCTGCCCAAGGGCGTGCGTGATGACTGTATCCGTAAGCTCAAAAGCGAGGGCTTTTCGATCAAGCAGATCGTGCGCCTCACGGGCATCGGCCACTGCACGATTCAAAAAGTCAAAGTTGAAAAGTAGCTCATTTCAGGCGAGGTAATTCTTGCTACGCTCGCCAAACCGGGCATCCGGGGTAGTCAATTTGGGACAGGGCTATTTTAGCTACCCTTTGGCTGGTGAATGAATTAGGCCGAATGAATCTCAACCGATATATAGGGGTAGCTAAAATAGCCCCGTCCCAAATTGACTACCAATGCCGTGTCGGACGGAAGGCAGCAACCCCCCGTCCAAAAAAGACTAGTTATTGAAGCGGGATTGGCGGCCGAAGGATAGGGCAGTGTCGCCGAATTTGTCTCGGACGGCGTCGATGGCGACGGAGAGGTCGCGGCGGTCGCTGGATTGGGCTCCGCGGTCATCGACCTCGCAGAATAGATCGGTCTGGATACCGCCTTGGTGGTTGAAGTCGCTCATGCCGATACCCGCCAGACGCACGTGCATGCCTTCTTGCCAGATATTGTCGAGCAGCTCGAGCGCTACGGCCACAAAGATATTCTCGTCGTCGGTGGGGTGGGGCAAGCGGCGCTGTGCCGTGCGCCCGCTGCCATACGAATACTTGAGCTTGAGCGTTACGGTTCCGCCCGTCAGTCCCTGACGGCGCAGGCGGCGCCCAACCGACTCGCCCAGTAGCGCAATCGCCGCCTCGATATCCCCACGCTCAGTCAAATCCTTCGCAAAGGTGCGCTCATTGCTCACCGATTTAACTTCACGTTCCTCATCCAGGCTGGTGACCTCGGATACTTCGAGCCCCAAAGCGCGTTGACGCATGCGCTCGCCATTCACGCCAAAGATTGCAGCCAAGGTGGACTCTGGCGCGCGTGAAAGCTCGCCGAGCGTATAGATGCGCATGCGACGCAGCCGCTCCTCGGCCGAGCGCCCGATTCCGCTCATGGCGGACACGGGCAGTGCAGCCAAAAACCGCTGTTCCGTACCGGGGCGTACAATGGTCAGACCAAACGGCTTGTCGCGCTCACTTGCGATTTTGGCCACGGTCTTGTTGCACCCAACGCCGATGGAGCACGTCACCCCTAGCGCCGCAACGCGGTCGCTTATACGCCGCGCAACCAACAGTGGGTCCTCGGGCGCAAAACGACCCGGTGTGATATCGATAAAGGCCTCGTCGATGGAAACGCGCTCCACGCGCGGTGTCTCATCGGCAAGGATCGCCATGACCTGTGCGCTCACCTCACGGTAGCGATCGAAGTGTCCGTGCGTCCAAATGGCCTGCGGGCACAGGCCCCTTGCCTCGGCCGAGGCCATGGCAGAATGCACGCCAAAGCGACGTGCCTCATACGAACACGTGGACACGACGCCGCGTGACTCGGCGTCTCCGCCCACGATGAGCGGCTTTCCGCGCCATTCGGGATGATCGAGCATCTCCACGCTCGCAAAAAATGCATCGAGGTCCATCAGGCCCACCGCCGGACCCGTCCAGGGCGGCGGCGTGACGCCCGCAGCATCCTCATAACCGTATGTATGTTCGCGTCTTTCCATGTCATGAGTATACCGCGCAGCTCATGTGGGGTGCGTGGATGCGCTTGCAAATCGCGAATTCTTGTCTAAGATATGGATTTGCCCTCGACTACACCGAAGAAGTTGGTCTCACGGACTTCACCTGCCCGCGTCGATGGCGTATTATGTTCAACTGTTTGTTTGTAGTTGCAGCCTAAAGCTGCTTGGTTGGAGGAGTTTCCTTTGGCAGTCAAGATTCGCCTTGCTCGTCACGGCGCTAAGAAGCGTCCGTACTACCGTGTCGTCGTCGCCGATTCCCGCGCCCCGCGTGACGGTCGTATCATCGAGGAGGTTGGCCGCTACAACCCGATGACCGCCCCCAAGACCATCAACCTCGACCTCGAGAAGATTGCTGACTGGCAGTCCAAGGGCGCTCAGCTCACCGACGCCGTCGCCGCTCTGGTCAAGGCTGCCAACGAGGGCGAGAAGACCGAGACCGTCGTCAAGAAGTCCAAGAAGCAGCTCGCCAAAGAGGCCGAGGCCGCTAAGGCTGCCGCCGAGGCCGCTGAGGGCGCCGAGGAGTAAATCGTGCCTGAGGTTGACGCTGCACAGCTCGAGGGTGAGGCAATGCTCTCAGATCGCATCGCCGATCTCGTCGAATATCTCGTTGTTCAGATCGTCGACGACCCGGATTCCGTGAGCCTCGAGGTCATCGATGGCGACGACGCTTCCACGATTGAGGTTTCGGTTGCCGAGGATGACGTAGCTAAGGTCATCGGCCGTCGTGGCCGTACCATCAAGGCCATTCGCACGCTCGCCCGTGCACTGGCCGCTCGCCTCGACACTGCTGTCGAGGTAGAGGTTCTGGGCTAGGACCTTGAGGTCCCAGTACAAAAACATCGCCCGTGTGGTCAAGCCGCACGGAAGGAAGGGGGAGGTCCTCGCGCAGCCGCTGCGGGGGCTTCCTTCTGTATTAGAGCCGGGTATGCGCGTCGCCCTGACGCCGCCGGCGCTCAAGCGCGACCGTTTTTGCACGGTCGTGTCCGTCACCGATACGGGCGATGGCGATCTGGTCTCGTTTGAGGGCATAGACGACTTGACGGCCGCCGAGGGCATCACCGGATGCTATGTGCTGGCCAATCGTGACGACTTCGAGCTCGATTCGCTCGACGCCGCCTATACCGACCTGATGGGTCGCGAGGTGGTCGACGAGCGCTTCGGTTTGCTCGGCACGATCGTAGAGATCATGTCGACGCCCGCTAACGATGTTTGGGTTGTTGAGGGCGATCGGTACGGCGAGGTGCTGATTCCCGTGATCGAGCAGGTTGTGCTCGATCTTCCCGACACAGGAACAATTTCCGTCCACGTTATGGACGGCTTGATCGATATGGACAAGTAGGGAGGACAGCATGCTGATTGAGACCCTTTCGGTCTTTCCCGAGATGTTTGAGCCCGTCATGTCCACATCGATTTTGGGCCGCGCCCGCAAGGCCGGCCTTTTTGATTTTAATGCGTATAACCTGCGCGACTGGACGCACGACCGCCATCGCACCGTCGATGACGAGCCGTATGGCGGCGGGCAGGGCATGCTCATGAAGGTCGAGCCCATTGCCGAGGCCATCGAGGCCATCAGCTCCGAGGGTCCCAAGCCCACCGTGGTGTTCTTCACCCCCTGCGGCGAGCCCTTTACGCAGCATGTGGCCGAGCGCCTGCTCAAAAGCGAGCGCTTGCTGTTTGTGTGCAGCCGTTACGAGGGCGTCGATGAGCGCGCATATGCGTATGCCGATGAGCGTCTATCGATCGGCGACTACGTGCTCACGGGCGGCGAGCTGCCCGCTATGGTCGTAGCCGATGCCGTCGTACGGCTCATTCCCGGAGCCTTGGGCGACGAGATGAGCAACGTGGACGAGTCCTTCTCGACCGCTGAGGACGGTGGCCTGCTCGAGTACGCGCAGTACACCCGCCCCGCCGAGTTCAATGGCGAGGGCGTGCCGCCGGTGCTCGTAAGCGGCGACCACGCCAAGGTCGATGCCTGGCGTCGCAAAAACGCCATCGAGCGTACCTGTCGCTGGCGTCCCGATCTTATCGAGACGGCACGTCTTACGCCCAATGAGCGCGCGTACGCGCAGGAGATCCTGGACGCTTCGTTTTCGCAGAGCGAGGAGTGAGAATGGTTCCATCGCAGCATTCCGTGCTAAAGGGTGCGTTTGAGTGGGTCGTGGTTGTCGCAATCGCGCTGGTCGCCACCTTCTTGATTCGCTCGTTTGTGGTCGAACCCTTTGTGGTGCCTACCGGTTCCATGGAGTCCACGATCGAGATCGGAGACCAGATTCTGGCGCAGAAGGTGACGCTCGAACTCGGACAGCCCGTCAAGCAAGGCGATATCGTGGTGTTCCACAACCCCGATGCCACGTCCGAGCATGACGTGCTGGTAAAGCGCGTTATTGCCACGGCCGGCCAGACGGTCGACCTGCAGGACGGCAAGGTCGTCGTCGATGGCCAGGCGCTCGACGAGGACTATACGACTGGCATGAGCTGGCCGCTTTCGGTCCAAGCCCCCGGCGCTCAGGTGAGCTATCCCTACACCGTCCCTGACGACTGTGTGTGGGTGATGGGCGACAACCGCGAGAACTCTGCTGACTCCCGCTACTTTGGCCCGGTCGACCGCTCCGACTTGATTGCCGTGGCGCTTGTGCGCTACTGGCCGCTCAACCGTATCGGCGCTATCGATTAAAAACCGCTATAGTACAGTACCTAACCGTGTAATCGTTTCGACGAGGGGATATAAGAGGCATGAACGCTTCATCGCTTTCCTTCCAAGACATCATCCTGCGCCTCCAGCAGTACTGGGGCGAGCAGGGCTGCGTAATTATGCAGCCCTATGACTCCGAGGTCGGTGCCGGTACCTTCCATACCGCGACCACGCTGCGCTCGCTCGGTCCCGCCGAGTGGCGCACCTGCTATGCGCAGCCCTGCCGCCGTCCCGCCGACGGCCGCTACGGCGAGAACCCCAACCGCATGCAGCACTACTATCAGTTCCAGGTGCTCATCAAGCCCTCGCCGGTCAACGCCCAGGAGCTCTACCTGGGGTCTCTTGCCGCCATTGGCCTGGACCCCAACGACCATGACGTTCGCTTTGTCGAGGACGACTGGGAGAGCCCGACCCTGGGCGCTTGGGGCCTTGGCTGGGAGGTCTGGCTCAACGGCATGGAGGTCACGCAGTTCACGTACTTCCAACAGGTGGGCGGTATCGAGGTCGACCCCGTGCCTGTCGAGATCACCTATGGCCTGGAGCGCATCGCCATGTACGCCCAGGGCGTCAACTCGGTCTACGACCTGGTGTGGAGCTACCTGCCCGACGGCACGCCCATGACCTACGGCGACGTGTTCCTGGAGAACGAGCGCGAGTTCAGCGCTTATAACTTTGAGGTCGCCAACGTCGAGATGATGCGTCAGAAGTTTGACGACTACGAGGCCGAGTGCCACTCCTGCCTGGAGCGCAAGCTGCCGCTGCCGGCATATGACTGCGTCATGAAGTGCAGCCATGCCTTCAACCTGCTCGATGCCCGCGGTGCGCTGTCCGCAGTCGAGCGCGCCAACTACATCCTGCGCGTCCGCGCCGTCGCCAAGGCGTGCTGCGAGGCCTATATGGCCGAGGTCGCCGGAATCAACGAGAATGCCGATCAGGAAGGCGAGGTGGCGTAAGCCATGGCAGACGCTAAGGATTTCCTGTTTGAGATCGGTACGGAGGAAATGCCCTCTGCACCGCTGAACAATGCCGTCAAGCAGCTTGGCACTATGATCGCCAAGGGTCTCGATGAGGCCGGTCTGGCCCACGGTGAGGTCCGCGTGATCTCGAGCCCGCGTCGCCTGGCTGCGCTCGTGGCTAACGTCGCCACCGCGACCGATGAGGTTCACGAGGTCAAGCGCGGTCCCGCGGCCAACATCGCCTTCGATGCCGACGGTAACGCCACCAAGGCCGCCCAGGGCTTCGCCCGCAAGTGCGGTGTGGCTGCCGAGGATCTGGTCCGTCGCGAGGACACCGACGGCCGCGAGTACGTCTTTGCCGAGAAGAATATTCCTTCTGCACCGGCTACGCCGATTCTGACCGCGCTATGCGAGAAGACCATCGCCGGCCTGCAGTGGCCCAACTACCGCTCTCAGCGTTGGGGTCACGAGCATGCGACCTTTGTTCGTCCGGTTCGTTGGATCTGCTGTCTTCTGGGCGAGGACGTTGTGCCCGTGTCGTTTGCCGACGTGACGAGTGGCAACACTACGCGTGGTCATCGCGTGCTTGGCCCCGGTGACCATGTGGTCGCTAGCCCTGCCGTCTACGAGCAGGTACTCGAGGACGCTGGTGTGCTTTCTGCCGAGCGCCGTCGCGAGGCCATCCTTGCCGGTATCGCCGAGGTCGAGGCTGCACGCCCCGGCTGCCACGTCGATACGCCCAAGAAGGTCTTTGAGGAGGTCATCAACCTCTGCGAGTGGCCGACGGTGCTCGTCGGTACCTTCGATGAGGAGTTCCTCAAGGTCCCGCACGAGATCATTTGCGAGTCCATGCTCACCAATCAGCGCTACTTCCCGATCTATGACGGCGAAGGCAAACTGACGCGTGAGTTCGTGGTCGTCTCCAACAGCAAGCCCGAGAATGCCGAGCGTGTGATCGACGGCAACGAGCGTGTCGTGCGCGCCCGCCTGGACGACGCCAAGTTCTTCTACGAGGAGGATCTGAAGATCTCCCTCGACGAGTTCCGCGAGAGTCTGGCCAAGGTCGCCTTCCAGGAGAAGCTCGGCAGCGTGCTCGCCAAGTCCGAGCGTATTGAGCAGCTTGCGCTCGCTATTGCCCGTGAGGCTCACCTGGGTGCCCACCTGGCCGCCGATGCCGGCCGCGCCGCTCACCTGTGCAAGGCCGACCTGGTGTCCAACGCTGTTGTCGAGTTCACGAGCCAGCAGGGTGTGATGGGCGGTTACTACGCCAGCGCGATGGGGGAGAACGACGAGATCGCTCACGCTATTCGCGATCACTATCGTCCCCGCTTTGCCGGCGACGAGCTACCCGAGGGCACCGCTGGCTGCATCGTGGCTTGCGCCGACAAGCTCGATACCATTGCCGGCATCTTTGCCATCGGCGAGCCCCCGACCGGCTCTTCCGACCCGTACGCGCTGCGTCGTGCCGCCATCGGCATCATCAATATCCTGCGCGACCGTCTGCCGATCGACCCCACGTCGCTCATCGACTTTGCGCTCGAGCTCTATAGCGAGCAGGGCATTGAGTTCGATGCCGCCGAGGTCGCCCAGCAGGTCCGTGACTTCTTCCACGGCCGTCTGGTGAGCATGGCTCGCGATGAGAAGATCCCGGCCGACACCGTTGCCGCCGTTTCCGCGGTGCACATCATTGCTCCGTCGGTCTTCTTCGCCCGCTGCGCCGCCCTCGATGAGGCTCGCAAGAACGACGCCGAGACCTTCGACAACCTGGCGACCGCTTACGCCCGCGCGGCGCATATCTCCAAGCCCGAACTGGGCACGGAGTACGATCGCGCTCTGATGGGCGAGGTCGAGCTTGCGCTTGCCGACGCCTCCGAGGCCGCTCAGACCGCCGTCGACGCCGCTCTCGCCGCCGAGGATTATCCTGCCGCGTTTGCCGCTCTGGCCGCCCTGCGCGCGCCCATCGACCGTTTCTTCGACGAGGTTATGGTCATGGACAAGGACGAGCAGCTCCGCGA
The DNA here is from genome assembly GCA_905215275.1 of uncultured bacterium. Taxonomy (GTDB): domain Bacteria; phylum Actinomycetota; class Coriobacteriia; order Coriobacteriales; family Coriobacteriaceae; genus Collinsella. The sequence goes on from CAJMPE010000059.1 coordinate 7,299, forward strand.
TAATCGCCTTAAGCTGCTCAACCGCTTCGAGGCCGTTTTCTCCGGCATCGCCAACATCGGTGAGCTTGCCCGCAAAAAGTAAGTTAGCCTGCGCATAAGCGCAAAAGGAGCCCCGCATGGATTGCCCGGTCACCGCTCGTCCCACCGTTATCGTTATCTCCGACTCGCTCGGTGATACCGCTTGTGAGGTGGTGCTTGCGGCGTCCGGGCAATTTGATGAAGGGGCTTTTCGTGTTTTACGTCTGTCTAAGGTGACCTCGGTGGAGCAGGTAAAGTCGTTTGTGGGCCCGCGCGTCGATGCCGACCATCGCGATATCGCCGTGTTCCATACCATCGTCGATCCGGCGCTTCGTGCTCGCGTGCTCGACTACTTGGGCGTGCTGCACATTCGCTCGGTCGACCTGATCGGCCCGACGCTTGCCGTGCTGTCGTCGCTCATCGGTGTGCCTCCCAAGGGCGTTGCGGGTGTGATTCACAAGACCGACGATCGCTATTTCCATCGTATCGAGGCTATGGAGTATTTCGTTGAGCACGATGACGGGCGCGGCTGCGATGATCTGTCGGATGCCGATATCGTGCTGCTGGGTGTATCCCGCACGTCCAAGACGCCGCTGTCGATGTATTTGGCCTATCAGGGCTACAAGGTCGCCAACGTTCCGTTGGCGCACGGTATGGAGCCGCCCAAGTCGATTTACGAGGTCGATCCGTTGCGGTTGTTCGGTCTGATTTCGACCGTCGATGTGATTTCCGAGATTCGCGATAGCCGCCTGGGCGACGACTATGCCCGCGCCGTCGCCGGCTCTTATGCCGAGCCCGAGAGCGTGCGCGGCGAGCTCGAGGAGGCTCGTGCCCTCATGAAACGTCTGGGTTGCTTTGTGGTGCGCACCGACGGCAAGGCGATCGAGGAGAGTGCCTCCGAGATCATCGCTCATATCGAAGAGATTCAAGAGGCAAGAGCTCGCCGTGCCGCCCGCCGCGCCCAACAAAGCTAGCTTATTGGATTAGCTTATAATTCCTGATACTGATAAAGCGATTTAGCAAATAACTTGCATTTGACCTGCGAGTCTCTTGTAGTGGTATCTTCATAAGGTAACCACCTTTACCTACCGTTTACCACTAGTTTTAGCACGTTTACCAAACCGCGTATCCTCTGCTCAAGCCCATTCAAAACCCGCCGTATAGTTCCCTCACGGCCCGCATCCGGCGGGCCGATTCGTTACCACGGTCGTGCGCGAGAGCGCATGGAAGGGGAAGTATCGTGAGCGATTGCAAGAGGGTTTACCGTTTTGGAACCGATGCCCAGGGCACCTGTGTCACTGAGGGCGACAAGTCTATGAACTTCGTGCTTGGCGGCAAAGGCGCTAACCTTGCCGAGATGAGCCGTATCGGCCTGCCGGTTCCCGGTGGCTTTACCATTACCTGCCAGACCTGCGTCGAGTACTCCGGTGCCGGCAACGTCTGGCCCGAAGGCGCGCTCGACGAAATCGTTGCCGCCGAGGCCGACCTCGAGGCTCGCTGCGGCAAGAAGCTCGGCGATGCCCGTGACCCGCTGCTCGTCTCGGTGCGCTCGGGCGCTCCGTTCTCCATGCCCGGCATGATGGATACGGTCCTCAACCTGGGCCTCAACGACGATTCCGTCCAGGGCCTTATCGCCCAGACGCAGAACCCGCGCTTTGCCTGGGATAGCTATCGTCGCTTTATCCAGATGTTCTCCAACGTCGTCATGGGTGTCGATGCCGACTTGTTCGAAAACGCCCTGACCCAGGCCCGCCTGGTCGCCGGCGTTCGCGTCGATTCCGAGCTTTCGTCCGAGGACCTGCAGGAGCTCGTCGAGATTTTCAAGGGCATTTTTTCCGACAACGTCGAGGCCGCCCATTACCCCGAGCTCGAGGTCGCGGATGACAAGCCCGTCTTTCCGCGCGATTCGGAGCTCCAGCTGCGCCTTGCCATCCAGGCCGTCTTTGGTAGCTGGATGAACGAGCGCGCCTGCATCTACCGCAGGCAGCACGGCATTTCCGACGACCTTGGCACCGCCGTCAACGTCCAGGCTATGGCCTTTGGCAATAAGGGCGAGACCTCGGCGACCGGCGTCGCCTTTACGCGCAACCCGGCCGACGGCACCAAGGAGTTCTACGGTGACTTTCTGGTCAACGCCCAGGGCGAGGATGTCGTTGCCGGCATCCGCAACACCGAGCCCATCGCCGACCTCAAGACCACCCCGGGTCTCGAGTCCGCAGGTGAGGAGCTTGAGCGTGTCTTCCTGACGCTTGAGGATCACTACCGCGATATGTGCGACATCGAGTTCACCATCGAGCAGGGCAAGCTCTGGATGCTCCAGACCCGCGTGGGCAAGCGTACCGCAACCGCCGCTCTGCGCATCGCTATTGAGATGGTCGAGGAAGGCCTCATCACCCGTGAGGAGGCCGTGAGCCGCATCGACCCCGCGCAGCTCGACCAGCTCCTGCACCCGCAGTTCGACTCCTCCAAGAAGTACGAGGCGCTCGCATGCGGCCTTAACGCCAGTCCCGGTGCCGCCGTGGGCGAAGTAGTGTTCTCGAGTGATGACGCCGTCGCGCGTTCTGCCGAGGGCCATAAAGTCATTCTGGTCCGCTGGGAGACCAACCCCGACGACCTGAAGGGTATGGTCGCCGCCGAGGGCATCCTGACCAGTCACGGTGGCAAGACGAGCCACGCCGCCGTTATCGCCCGTGGCATGGGTACCCCCTGCGTCTGCGGTGTCGAGCGTTTCCATATCGACGCGGCCGAGAAGGTCGTGCGTATCGAGGGTAGCGATTGCGTGCTGCACGAGGGCGACATTATCTCCATCGACGGCACCCAGGGTATCGTCGTCGATGGCGCTGTCGATTTGGTCTCCGCTG
>CAJMPE010000060.1 GCA_905215275.1 uncultured bacterium
GCTGTTTATCTGGGGCTGACCGGCTTTAACGCCCGCCGCACGGCGGGCAATTTCACCCCGGAGGAGCTGCAGGAGGCCGTTTCCTTCTGCCACGCCCGCGGGGTCAAGGTCCATGTGACGCTGAATACGCTGGTCTATGACCGTGAGCTGGCAGGGCTGGCCGATGCGGTGCGCGCGGTCGGTCGCCTGATCTTCCGCCGCCGGGTTCCACCACGGGTCGAAGTGGATGACCGTGTCTGCGCCGACGAGATTCAGTCCGGAACCGCCCGCCTTGAGCGAAATCAAGAACACCGGCACCTCGCCTGCCTGGAACTGCGCGACCATCTTGGCACGGCTCTCCTTGGACGAAGCGCCCGTGAGCTTAAGAAAGCCGATGTCCTCCTTGGCCAGGCGCTTGCCGATGATATCGAGCATGCCCGTGAACTGGCTGAACAGCAGAATGTGGTGCCCGCCGTCGAGCGCGCCGTGAACGAGCTCCATACACGTATCGAGCTTGGCGCTTCCCGCCTTGTAGTCCGCATAGTGCAGATGCGGGTCGCAGCAGATCTGGCGCAGCTTGGTGAGCTCGGCGAGCACCTTGAGCTTGTCTTTCTTAAACTCGGATGCCTCGCGGTGCTGCACCTGCTGGGCGATGCGGTCCTGGTTGGCCAGGTAGAGCTTGCGCTGCTCGCCGGTGAGCTGTGCCATGACGGTGTCCTCGATCTTCTCGGGCAGGTCGGCAACCACGTCTTCCTTTACGCGACGCAGCACAAACGGCGACACGAGCGCCTGCAGGCGAGCGGCGCTATCGCCCTCGGCATGCTCGACGGGGCTCTCAAAGCGCTTGGCAAACGACTCGCGCGTGCCAAGCAGGCCCGGCATCAAAAAGTCGAAGATGCTCCAGAGCTCGGACAAGCGGTTTTCGATGGGCGTGCCCGTCAGGGCAAAGCGCACGCCGGCCGGCAGACGCTTGGCGGCGCGCGCTACCTGCGTGAGCGGGTTTTTAATGTACTGAGCCTCGTCGAGCACAACGCGGGCAAAGTCCTGCTCGGCATACTCGTCGATATCGCGGCGCATGAGGTCATACGACGTTACAACCACGTTATGCTCGTCGGCGCCGGCTATCTGCACGCGGCGCTGCGCCTTGGCACCCACGATGGCGCACACATCGAGCGAAGGCGCAAAGCGCTCCAGCTCGGCGGTCCAGTTGTACACAAGCGACGCAGGACATACCACGAGCGTGGGCTTAGTGTCCCCCGCCTCCACGCGCGCCAGGATATGTGCGATCATCTGCAGCGTTTTGCCCAGGCCCATATCGTCGGCCAAGATGCCGCCGAGGCCCAGGTGCTCGAGCGAACCGAGCCACTGGTAGCCGTCGACCTGATAGCCGCGCAGTGTGGCCTTGAGCGAGACCGGCACCGTAAAATCCATCTTGCCGAGCGTATCCAAGCGCTCGACGGTGCGGCGGAACGCGGCGTCGCGATCGGCCTCAAGCGCCGGCGTGCGCGCGAGCATGCTGTCGACGAACAGGGTACTCGACGCGGGAAGCGACACGCCGTCGAGCAGATCGACGGCATCGACGCCCAGGTCCTCGGCAAGACCAAACGCGGCACGGGCCCCCTCGTCCAGGCGAACGATGTCGCCCGACGTGAGGCGCGCAAACGTCTGGTGGCGCTTGTACGAGTCCAGATAGATGGCAAGATCTGCCGCCGAAAGACCGCTCGCGCCCAGTTCAACATCGAGCAGGTTACTCTTGACGGTCGCGCGCACCGAAAGCTTGGGCGCAGGGCGGACCGAGACCTGGCGCAGGCGGTCACTGAGCATGACCTCGCCCAGCTCGGACAAGGCGGCAAGGCCCTCGGTGAGCAGGCAGAACAGGCTCTCGTCATCGCGTTCCTCAAACGCCAGGCCGCCTTCGTAAAAGTCGAAATACAGGGCCGCCGTATCCATAACGCGAAACTCTGCTATCTCGTCGCGCGGAGGTACGCCCGGGCGCTGTTCTTCGAAGGGGCTTCCCGGAGCACCCAGGCTAAAGAGATCTGCCGACCAATCACCGTAGGCAACCGTAATCTTGCAGGTCACGAGCCCGTCATCGACACCGATTGCCATGGCAAAGCTCGGCTCGGGCGCCACGGTGTCGAGCACGGCGAGGTCGGTATATTCGCGCAGCACGGGCAGTGCCATGCGGCAGAATTCGCCCACCTGCTCGGCGGCGATATGGACCGGCGTGCGACAAGGCAGCAGACGCGACAGAAACGGTGCGGCATGCTGGGCAAACATCGCATCGGCACGACGCGCGCGGTGCGTGTCGACCAGATAGGCAACGTCGCCCGAGGCAAAGCAGTACATATCGGCGGGCAGACGCAAGTCGTAGCTGCCACCGGCCGCCGGCGCGATCTTGGCGGCAAGGAGCGGCGGTTGTTTTGCCGAGACCTCGTTCTCCCCCACTGGCGACAACTCAACCGCCACCTCGTAGGAACGATGCGTCGTCGTTCCCCGCGACCAGGCGGGCTCAAAGGAAATGGTCCGGCCACGCAGCAAGTCCAGCATGTATACGATGTCATGCTCGGACAGCGGCAGCTGGCGCTCGGCGACAAAGCCGCTGCGTGCAAAATCGTACGACGCCGAACGCGAACTTGTGATGTCGCTCAGATACACAACCGTTGCCACAACAAGGTCGAGCAGACGCACCGAAACCTCGTCGAAGGCCTCGGGCGTATGGAGGAATGTGAGCTTCTTGCCGTACGAGAACGTGCCGCCGCGCACGTAGGCGGCGGCCATGCCGTCGATGTCCTTGACCACGTAGGACACCGAGCCGCAGCGGATGCGAAGCTCGAGCGTCCAGCTAAAGCGGTCGGCAAACAGCGGATTGTAGTACGGCACCAGCGAGGGCTCCAACACCGCCTTGGGGGCATCGGGGTCGACAGTGCCGGCGAGCTTGCGGCGCATGCCCGCCAACTCATCCATGCGCGCGTCCGAAAGATCGGAGAGCGCCTTCATGAGGCTCGGGCTCGTGGGGACGGGCGCCGGGAAGGGAAAGTTAGGGTTGACCGCCGGTGCGGCAGACGCAGGACGCGCGGCTTGCTTAGGCGCCACCGTAAACGTGCGAACCGGTGTGCGCAGGCCCTCGACGGGCTCGGCGCCGCTTGCGTCCAGATACGCAAGCGCCGTGGCGATGGCGTGCTTGCACATGCCGGGGTAGCGATAGGCAGCGGGGCAATCGCAGTCGTAGTCGATCACCTCGTGCTCGTCCATGTCGAGCACCACGTGTGTCTTGTACAGGTCGCCGCGCGAGCCGCGCACTGCACCCTCAACCGTCACGTTTTTGGAGAAGCGCGAGCCGCTGTCCTCAATCGACAGCACGGCGCCGTTGAGCATGAGCGAGCGGCCCTTCATAAAGGTGCCGCTCAGCGCCGCCTCTTTCCGGAGCGCCTGCACAAACGTCCCCTGCGCCATCACTTCCTCCAATCTCGCACCGAGTACCTCTCAGCAACGCCGTCCCTAGATAACCGTCACGCGGCCTTGGTTACCCACAATGGCCTTGGCCTCGGCCAGCAGCGGAATCGAGCGCGCGTTGACCTTGGCAGGCACCTCGGCGCGCAGCACGCGCCCGTCCACCTGCTCGATAAAGATCTCCACGCGGTCGCCGCCCGGGTTAGCGGTGAGCACCGTGGCCAGGCGCGCCATATTGCCCTGGCTAAAGCGGCTGTTGGGCACCATGACCTCAAACACCTTGGGCTTGTTGTTCTCCTCGTTGAGCTCAAGCGGCACGATCTCCTGCGCGATGATCTGGTCGCCGCGGTCAGAGCGCTCGAGTTTGCCCTTGATGCGCACAAAGGCGTCGGACAGCTGCGCACCGGTCTCGGGATCGACCTCGCCGTACAGGTACCCCTCGGCCTCTTTATAGGTCTTGGGGAACACGACGACGGTGGCCTCGCCTTCCATGTCCTCGAGCTGCACGATGCCCATGGGGTCGCCGTTTTTGGTCACGCGCTTGGACACGCTCGAGACCATGCCGGCCCACCACAGCGCTTTGCCCTCGGGAATCTCCTGGTTGATGGTGCCGCCCGTAGGATTCTGAACTTCGTAGCCGGTGTCGATCTGCGAGAACGAGAAGTCGCGCGCTTTGCTGAGCGCATACTCAAACGGGCGCAGTGGGTGGTCCGAGACATAGATGCCCAGAACCTCTTTCTCCTGGCTCAGCTTAAGGTGGCGGTCCCATTCCTGGCCGTCCGGATCGGGCACGCTGACCTCGAAACCCGAGCCCTCAACATCACCAAACATGTCGAAGAACGAGGTCTGGCCGCTCGCGCGGTCCTTCTGGCGCTTTATCGCGGCGTCGATGATGTTCTCGGGGTTGTTCTTGTCCACAAAGTGCATCATCTGGCGGCGCGGATAGCCCGTGGAGTCGAAGGCACCTGCCTTGATCAGCGATTCGATCACGCGGCGGTTGGCCTGGCTCGAGTCCACGCGCTCGACAAAGTCGTGCAGCGTCTTAAACGGGCCGCCCGCCTCGCGCTCGGCGATAATCGCCTGCGCCACGCCGGTGCCCACGCCGCGGATGCCGGCCAGACCAAAGCGCACGCCTTCCTTGGTAGCCGTGAACTCGGTGCCGGACTCGTTGACATCTGGCGAAAGCACGGGGATGCCGTCGTGACGGCATGCCGAGACGTAGTGCACGATCTTGTCGGTCTTGCCCGTGTAGGACGTCAGAACGGCCGCCATGTACTCGTGCGGATAGTGCGCCTTGAGCCATGCCGTCTGCATAACCAGGATGGCGTAGCCGGCGGAGTGCGACTTGTTGAAGGCGTAGGACGCGAACTCGAGAACATCGTCCCAAATCTTCTGGGCGACCTCGCGCGTGTAGTTGTTCTTGATAGCGCCGTTCATCCAGTGGTCGTAGGTGGTCTCGTCCGAGCCATCCTCCCAGTGGAGCACCGTCGACGTGAGCAGCTTGATCTTTTTCTTAGCCACGGGCTTACGGATACGCGAGTCCGATTCGCCCTTGGAGAAGCCGCACATCTCGACGGAGATGAGCATAACCTGCTCCTGGTAGACCATGGTGCCGTAGGTTTCACCCAGGATGTCGTCCAGACGGTCGTCGTAGGAGACGGCCGGCTCCTTGCCGTTCATACGGTTGATGTAGGACGAGACCATGCCGGCGCCCAGCGGGCCCGGGCGGTACAGGGCGATCAATGCCACGACGTGCTTGTACTCGGTGGGCTTCATGTTCTTGATCGTGGCCGTCATGCCGGCGGACTCGACCTGGAAGACGCCGGCGGTATGACCGGAGCCCATGAGCTTAAAGATCTCGGGATCGTCAAAGGGGATCTCTTCCTCTTTGATGTCGATGCCGAAGTTCTTTTTGATGTTTGCCTTGGCCTTGGAGATAACCGTCAGCGTGCGCAGGCCCAAGAAGTCCATCTTGAGCAAGCCCATGTCGGCAACGGTATGGCCCTCGTACTGGGTAATCTCGACGCCGCCCTTGGTGTCGAGCTTGGTGGGCACGTGTTCGTTGACGGGGTCACGGCAGATCAGAACGGCGCACGCGTGCACGCCCTCGCCACGGGTGAGGCCCTCGATCGAGAGCGCCGTGTCGATGATGCGGCGAGCGTCGTCGTCCTTTTTATAGGCCTCGGCAAAATCGGGGTTAAACAGATCTTCTTTGCCGGGTTGTTTGTCGAGCACCTGCTTGAGCTTGACCTTGGGGTCGCTCGAGACCATCTTGGACAGGCGCTGGCCCATGTAGACCGGGTAGTCCAGGACGCGCGCGGCATCATTGATGGCCTGCTTGGCCTTGATGGTCGAGTAGGTGATGACGTGGGTGACCTTCTCGGGGCCGTAGAGCTGGCGAACGTGCTCCACGACCTCGAGGCGCCGCTCATCGTCGAAGTCCATATCGATATCGGGCATCTCGGTACGCTGCGGGGAGAGGAACCTCTCAAACATCAGGCCGTTCTCGAGCGGGTCGAACGCGGTGATGTTCATGGCGTAGGCGACGATAGCGCCGGCGGCAGAACCACGGCCGGGGCCGACGCCGATGCCGTTGTCCTTGGCCCATTGCACGTACTCGGCAACGATGAGGAAGTAGGCGGCAAAGCCCTTGTCGCAGATGACCTTGTATTCGTACTCAAAGCGCTCTTTGATGTTGACTCCGCCGATCTCGCGCGTGGCCCAGTCGTCACCGTAGTGCTGGCGCAGGCCCTTCTCGCACTCGCGGCGGAACTGGCTCTCGTGCGTCTCGCCGGGATCGAGCAACGGGAAGCGCGGCAGGATGATGGAGTCCCAGTCGAGCTCCACGTAGCACTTGTCGGCAATCTCGAGCGTGTTGTCGCAGGCCTCGGGGCAATACGGGAACATCGCCCGCATCTCCTCCTCGGTCTTCATGTAAAACTCCGAGCCGGTCATGCGCATGCGGTTGGGGTCGTCGACTTTGGCGTTCATGCCGATGCACATGATGACGTCCTGCACGGGCGCGTCCTCGCGGCGCAGGTAGTGGAAATCGTTGGTCGCGATGACCTTGACGCCCACCTGTTTGGCGATGTCGATGAGCGTGCGGTCCATCTGCTCGTCGGTCAGACCGTTGTCGGTGGTGATGCCGTGTTCCTGGATCTCGATATAAAAGTCGCCGGGGTCGAAGGTGTCGCGGAAGGTCTCGGCCCATTTGATGGCACCCTCCATGTCACCGCGGTCGATGTACTTGGGGATGATGCCCGCGATACAGGCACTGGTGCAGATCATGCCCTTGGCGTGGCGGCGCAGGTTGTCGAGCGTCACGCGGGGCTTATAGTAAAAGCCCTGCACGGCGGCCTCAGAGACCGTCTGCATCAGGTTGACGTAGCCCTCCTGGTCCTTGGCCAGAAGGATCATGTGGTAGAGCTCGGGCTTGTGGTCGCGGGCGAGCGTCTCGTCCGGCGTAAAGTAGACCTCGCAGCCAAAGATGGGTTTGATGACCAGGGGCGGCTTGAGCTCGTCGATGTTGCCCTTCTCGTCCCACATGGCCATGTCCTTCACATACTGGGCATGCTCGCGCGGGTTTGCCTCGGGATCGGGCTCCACCAGCTCGTCGCGGCGGTCCTTTTCCAAGAAGGCCTTGTCGTGGCTCCACGTTTTGTACTCGGGCGTGTTGTGGTTGACGGCGTCGCAGGCCAGCGCCAGGTCGGGCACGCCATACATGTAGCCGTGGTCGGTAATGGCCACGGCGGGCATGCCAAGCTCAACGGCGCGGTTGACCATATCCTGGATACGGGTTGCGCCGTCGAGCATGGAGAAAACAGTGTGATTGTGCAGATGGACGAATGCCATGTGATGAGCTCCGATGCGGGTTCGTGTTCTGACTGAACGATTTTACCCCACGGCACGGACAGCACCCGAACCTAGCCAAACCCACACGGGTAGTCAATTTGGGACCTTCAAAAAGGGGAATGAGGGCATCCAGATATATCGAGTATTACTGGAACCCCGGCGATGCGCGGAATGATTTGTGACGAATAGTCATGTCCATCAAGAAGGCTCGACGCTTCGGATAGCTCGTCAATCGATATATCAATTCTTGGAGACCTGTATTCCAACCATTTTTAATGAAACAACGGCGGTAATTGCTATCTCGATTGCACCAATAATACCGAGCGCTATCTGAATGGGATATAACCCCAACACATGTCCAAATATGGAGAAAAACACTGCAGAAAAGAGAGCCCTTACCAGAGACGCGACGGAAAGGATCGTCGCGCGGAGATCGTCCGCTATCGCATCTTGGATTAAGTTTTCCGAAGTGATGTACACCACTTCTGGGAGAAAACAAAGCACCATGCTAAGGCCAAACAAACACAGCGGATTTGAAGCGAACCACGGAAGAATCATGAAAAGGCCAGCCTCGATTAGCATCGAGCCGAGCATGGTATTTCTTTTCCCGAAACGCAATGAGAAGAAATCTGCTGCAATGTAGGCCGTCGCATTTACTGCATAGGATGCACCGAAAAAGATTCCTATTATGGAGACGGGAGCATCAAATGCGTCGAATACCAACTGATTCAAGTTGTAATAACTCCCATAGAATCCATCGAGCATGCTTGTGCCGATTAGAAGAAGCAATACCGCAAAAGCGGATTCTCCAACACGCCAGGTTTCGCGTCTGAACATCTTGGCCGCGTCAAACCTTCCCTTTTCAGAGCTTTCAGAACGGGTCGCTTCCGTCCTCTCAATGGGATACAGAAGGAAAAGCTGCAGGAGATAGAAAACGGAGACACATACGTAGAGGGCGCTCCAAGATACTTGGGCAATGAAAGATCCGAGCACAATCGCCATTCCCGTAGCGATTGATTGCGCGGCAAGCAGCCGAGCGTTGATGGTGAGGAAACGCTCTCCTTGACCGGCATTCCGGGCAATTTCATATAAAAGTGCTTGTTCGGATCCCGATTGAAGGGAGTAGGCGAGTGCCTCAACAAGGGAAAGCACGACAAGAAAGGGACCTGAGAGCAACAGCATGCCAGCCGTATGGAAGAAAAGCAGCAGCACGCCCACTTGAATCGAAAACTTCTTTCCAAAGAAATCGCCTATCAGCCCTGTTGGCAGCTCGAGGACGACCGTTGCAATGTTAAACAGGGCTTGATAAAGCGCGATTTCCGTGACAGACATTCCTTTCTCCGCAAGGAAAAGTAGAAACACTCCCCGATTTAAAACAAATCCCGCGAGAACGAAAAAGACGGAATAGATGTGCAGTTGCGTAGCGGCATTCTTATTCATTTGGCACTTCCATCAACTAATTTTGTCGGGCCGCTCGCTACTGACTCGAAGCCTGAAGTGTTCACAGCTGATGTGAAGAGCGGTAAAGCTTTTGCACAGGGTATCAATGGAATACATCCGAAGCGTTTTCGGCAGTATCATCGGCGAAGGCGGGATTAGCCTTTACGCGGCGCTCACCCTCGATGTATTTGACGATTTGATCAATCGTCTGGTTGGCGTGGCTCTTGAGCTTTCGCTCATAGAAGAAGAGGCCAAGCTTGCCGCGCGTGCCAGACGTGTTGCCACCCACACCCTGAAAATCCTCGGTATAGGTGAGCTCGCAGGCACCATCGCCAGCAGGTGCAGCCTCATAGCGCATGGTATTGATGCCCGCCGCATACTGAAAACGGACCTCATAGAGGCACGGGTAGTCAAAGTGCTTGATCTTAACCTTGATCGCCGTGCCCTTGGCCTTGCCTTTTGCGGACTGGGCGCGCTTCTCGTACTTATAGCCGTTGAGCTTGTTGCGGCTGGGACGCTTGCCCGTGGCGTTCTCGATATCCTGCATGATGAACCCCGCCAGAGCGTCAAAAAGCTCCTCCGGCGTCACCTTAAGCATTTTGGTGAGCTGCATGATGGCTCCTTATTCGTTTGAACCGTTCGAGTCATTGTACCGCCCCAGGCTCTCCCATGCGTTGCGGTGAAATGCGGACTGTTTGGCGGCTTTTTTGGCCAAAACAGTCCGTATTCCACCGCAAGTTATCTGAGGGCTAGAAGTTGTAGGTGACCACTTGAGGTTCGGCAGGTTTGACGAAGAGGGTCGGATCGGCCTGTTCCACGCGAACGAACTTGACCGTCACCGTCTCAACGCCCGCCTTGTGCAACACGTCGGCGTAGACGCGCGCCTGCAGGGCGTGTTTCTCGAGCAGCTGGCCCGGCGTCTCGTCCGGCGTGCCGCCCGTCTTGTAGTCGATGACCAGTGCGCGCGACGGATCGGCCGGGTCGGTGGCCAGTGCATCGATGGCGCCCTCGGCATAGGCACCGTAGCGGGCAATGTCCTTGTCCTCGCAGCCCAGCGAGAAGAACGGCACTTCGGCACGGATGCACGGCCACGCGAGCAGCTCGGCACGAACCGACGACTTGAGCCAGCGATCCAGGGCGGCATCGAAGCGCTGGCGCTGCTCCGGCGTCAGGTGCCACAGGCGAGCCAGGGCGTCGGCACGCTCAGCGGGCAGCGCATCGGCACCCATCTCGATGAGCCACTGGCAGGCGGCATGGAACGCCGAGCCCAGCGCCATGGGATTGCCGGCGGG
>CAJMPE010000061.1 GCA_905215275.1 uncultured bacterium
GCGACGATGGTGCCAACCATAAGCGGCAGGTTGTTCATCCACAGAACGAAGGAGTCGTTGGTGACGAGCACGCCCGTAGCCTTAAGCTCCTTGGACTTGTTGCCCGCGGCGTCCCAAGCGACAACGGTGACGTCCTGCTTAGAGGAGCTGCCGTCGAGCGTGAACTCGCGGATCGGGCTCTTCTCGAGCTGGTCGGCCGTAAAGGTGGCCACGGTCTTGCCGTTCACCTTGATCTGAGCCTTCGAGAGCTTGAGGTTGTCCTCGAAGCTCACCTTGGCCTTGTGCGAGGACTCCTCGTACTTACCGTTGGAGGCAAGGTCGACGAAGGAAGCAATGGGCGCGGTGTCGTCAACGGCGAAGTTGATCTCGGCCGCAGCGCCGGACTTCTTGGCGTTCTTGCCCTCCATGGTGTTCTCGGAGGAGTTGCCAGCGGCGTCCTCGCTGTGGAACAGCACGCGGTACGCGCCGTCCTTGTCGTAGTTGGACTTGCTGACGGTGTAGTTGTACTCGCTCCAACCGCTCGACGTGTCGGAATCGGTGGTGTAGTTGTCACCGCTCTTGAGCGTGGTGTTCTTGGTGTCGCGGGTCAGCTCGACAGAGGTCTTGTTGTCATCAAGGCCGGACGGGTTGATCTCGGTCACCTTAACATCGGTGGTCTTGGAGCTCTTGAGGTACTGGTCGAGCATCTTGCCGGTGTTATCGGAGATGACATAGGTCGAACCAAAGCGGTTGACCGACCAGGTGACAGCCTCGGACTCGGTGTTGCCGGCCAGGTCGATCGCCTGAACGGTCAGGGTGTAAACGCCGTCGTTGCCCTTGGTCTTGGCCGGGTTGAGGTAGCTCACGGACTTGTCGGTAGCCGAGGTGTTGATCGCGGCGCCCGCATAGGGGTTCGGATCGTCCTTGGACAGCGGGTAGCTGATCTTGGAAACCTCGATGGAGGTGCCATCGGCAAGGTTGGTGTCGTGAACAGCAGCGCTCGGGGCGACCTCGCCGGCGTAGGCCGTGCGGTTGACGACATTCTGGATGTCGATCTTGGGCTTGATGGTGTCGATCACGAACTCAGGCGAGGTGTAGGACTCGGACTTGTTGGAAGCCAGGTCCTCACCGGAGACGGAGAGCGTGTAGACGCCCTGGCCCGGGAAGGTCACCGTAGCGGTGTGGGTATCGCCATTGCTGGTCCAGCCACCGATCTGGGCAGGAGTAGCCTCGTCGCCGTTGCCGGCAGAGACCGGAGCCTCGATCTTGAACAGGTTCGGATCGAAGTTGTGCTCCTCAACCGTAATGGTAGCCGTACGAGCAGCGTTGTAATACTTACCGTTCTGGGCAGCCTCAGTGTTCCAAGACACATTCAGCTTAGGAGCGGTCTTATCGATGGTGAAGGTGTCACCATCGGCAGTCGAACCGCGACCAAGGATGTCCTGAACGTTGACGTTCGAGACCTCGTAATCGCCATCCTCGGTAAAATCGACAGTGGCAACCCAAGTATCATTGCCCTGAGATTTAAAGTCGCCAGGCGTGAGCGTCCTGTAAGAACCACCATCCTTGGTTACCGTTGCGAAAACCCGATCGCCCAGATACGCCTGGGTGTACTCAAAGAACGGTGCATGGATTGTAACCGTAAGCGTACGGTTGACGTTGTAATACTTTCCGTTGCTCGCAGCGGTTGTATTCCAGGAAGTGCTGATGGTCGGCGCCGTCGTAGTAGCTGCTAGCTCCTCGACGTCAATGTTCGTATTTTTCACACCATTGAGGAATGCGTTTTCGTAGCCCAAATCGGACCCCACATTACCGGCATTGTCCGTGAGGGTTACTTTAATATCCTTTGCACTCACCTTAGAATCTGCGGAAAGGCTGAACTCATAGCCAAAGCCATCGTCCGTTTTTTCGATAGCATCGGCGGGGACAGACTGAGTTACCTCGCCTCCCTTGCTGGGGTATTCCTTATAAGTACCCTCAATTTTGTTGATTCCGGAAGCGCATGCATTCTTGTCGCCGTTCTTGTCCTTGCCCTTGGTATTGCCTTCGGTCGTGTAAAGGCGAACCTTCATGTTCTCGGCAGCCCATACCTTTTTATTCGCTTCGTCCTTAAAGCTCTTGCCAACGGGGACGGCCTTGAACTCGCTCAGTCCGGGCTCCACATCGTCGAACAGGTATGAAGTACCAGTAATCTCGCGGACGATCTTACCATCGTTATCCTGGACATAGAAGGAGTTCTCCATCTTGCCCTGACCACCACGATTGGTGTCATCGGTCGACTCAACAAACTTCGTATCAGCAGAAAGGCCCTCGCGAGTGTCAGCAAGCTTGCCGCCCTGCCACTTAGCGGTCGCGTTAGTCTTAATCCAGGTCTCACTTGGGGAAGTAAAGGTTTCGGGCTTAAGACCGGTACCGGCAAGCGACAGCCTCTTCGTTAAATCAGAGTTATCAGACCATGCCTTGGAAACCATCGGCTTTACGACAACTGTAGGCTGACCAATGATGTTGTAGTTGGAGAGAACATCGTCATCGCTCTTCTCCAGCGAAAGGCGGGTACCGTCGAGTTTATTCTCAGCATACTTTTTAGCGTTTGAATAGTACTCGCTATAGTCGTCATCCTTAATCGAGGCGCTCTTATAAAGGTCCGTGATCTTGTCGCCGGTCTGCGTAGCATCGACTGCCTTCTCGGCGGCGGCATTCGCTGCCTTCAACAGATAGCTGTCCTGATCGGTAGCCATACGGAAATCGACTTGATCCTCAGCCGTAACGCCCGAAAGATCGAGGGGCTTCTTGGCAATACCCTTTACGTGTACCGTGGTCGTACCGGCCGGATCGTCGTTCGGATACGTCCATTCAATGGTGAACGTCTTCTCGTCCTCAAAAGCCTTCTTGGGGGTAATCTGAACTTTTTGCGTCAAATCAGCACTGGAGGTCGGCGGCTCGGCACTGAAGTACTTCGCATCCGCGTCGGCGATCTTGACCGTGCCAGTCAAACCCTGCTTACCAAGCGAAATCTCATAGGGAGCATGAGTGGTCTTGTAGATCAGACCCGTCGCATCGATTTCGGCAACAGGAGCGAACTGGTCGTAATACTCTTTAGCCGAAAGCTGGCCAGTGGAAATAGTCGCGCCAACGCCGTAGCCGGAAACAACGTCGTTAAGGGACACATTGGTCCTATCCGTGACCGTCTCGTGGGTGGTGGACTGATTCGTATTGTCGCCGATAGTGCCAGAAACATTCGACTGGTTTCCATCTTCGGTGCCGATACTTATGTCGAAGTTGCCGCCAGCATTATCTTTCGAATCGCTGGAATCAGACGAGGATGAGGTGACCGTCTTAGTCACCGCCTTGTCGTACTTGTAGCCGAAGTTCACCTTTGCGGAAATCTGCGTGACCTTGAGGGAAATCACACCAGTGATTTCATTGTCGGTCTCCACGGAAATACTTCCGTCATCATTAACCTTGGCAGTGGAATTGGCCCCATCGGCATTATTAGCCAGCTCGACCTTGCACCCGGTAATTTCACGAGTCATCTTCGCATCGTTACCGTCATCGAAAACGGCGTTTGAGTACTTCGTCTCAGTCTTTTCCTTGCCGTCCTTGCTGGTTTCGGTTTTAGTCTCGGGCAACCCGCTTTTGTTAATCTCGGCAAGCTTGGCATCAATAGCTTTGGACAAAGCATCCTGGCCATCTCGCGTGTACTGGAACTGATCGTCATAAGAGGACTTCGTCAGCTCAGTGTTAACTAAAGCCGTAACCTGGTCTGCAGAGATCTTGGCGGTAGCTTTCCCGTCATTGATATGCGTAGAGAACGTCAGCTCAAGATTCTGGACACCGTCCCACTTAATATTCTTCGAGAGAACGGTTTTCGCGTCAAAGGCGGTCGTTTTGGTTTCGCCCTTCGTAGGCTGGCTCTGCTGGCTCTCCTCCGCATACGCGGCGGTCACGGCCTGGGCGATCGGGGTGGTGGGGATGGTCGAGGTAGCCATCACGGTGGCGAGAATCACGGCAGCAGGCTTGCGTGAGTACGCCTTGAGTTTATCAAACACAGACATCGTTCGATTTTCCTTCCCTAGTTGCAGACCCGATCGAGAGACTCGTCGGTATGAACTACGATCACATTCTGTTTGAGTATGAAGCGGAATCCGTCATCCTCGTGTTGAGCAACACCATCGGCACCGATGTTTTCATAAACATCGCCGCTGCTGAGTACGTCAGTCTCGGATTCGGACGCCTCGGCGCCCTCGTCGAGCAGACCGGTCTCCTGCTCGGAGTCCTCGTCGGTCTCGTCGAGCAGGCCCGTCTCGCGCTCGGACTCTTCGTCGTCCTCCACGAGCAGGCCCGTAGAGCGCTCGGACTCTTCGTCGTCCTCGACCAGGACGCCCGTCGGACGCTCGGAATCCTCGTCGTCCTCGACCAGGACGCCGGTCGGTCGCTCGGAATCCTCTTCGTCCTCAACCAAAACGCCGGTCGGGCGCTCGGAATCTTCCTCGTCCTCCACGAGCACGCCGGTCGGGCGCTCGGTATCAAGATCGTCCTCGGTCAGCACCTCGGTCGGGGTCTCGCTGCCGGTGAAGCCCTCGTCGTCGTTCTCGTCGCGGACGTCCTTCTCCACCGTGGCGGCGTGCGCCTTGGCGTGACGGGCCGATGCGGGCTCGTCGCTGATGGGCGCGACCACCGTGGTCAGGTTGTCGTCACCCTCAGGGCCCTCATGCGCAATGTCGGTCACGCGGTCGTCGCCCTCGGGACCACCCAGCACGGAGCGGGCGGGGTTGCCGGACTTTTTAGCACCGGCACCGTGCGAGCCGCGCGTCGTACGACGGCGTGCGCCCTCGCCAGACGTAGGCACGCGCTTGCCCTGGAGGAAGCGGATGGCGTTGATGACATCCATCTTCACAAACACAACCACCGCGGCGACGGCGAGCACGGCCGCGAGAACAAACGCGGCGATCGCTACGTAAAAGTAAACGTTTTCCATGTTCGCCCCTCCTTAATCCTCGGCGACGACGGCGTTGGAATACACCGTGGTGATCTTGCGCTGGACCTCGTTCTCCAGGCGCTGGATGGTCTCGTCGCGACGCTGCTCTGCATCGTCATCCTTGGGCGAGACGGACTTAAGACCCGAATCGACCTTCTTGTAGAGCTTCTCGGCCTGCGACTTCTTAATACCGGCGGCCTTGAACTTATCCATGTAGGTCTCCATGGCGTTGGAGATCAGCGCGTAGCTGTCAAGGCGCACCGTCTCGTTGGACTCGCTGGCGATCTCGTCGGCCAGGTCCTCCAGGTTGCCCCAGTACTCCTTGTACATGGAATCGGAGTCGTCGTCGGTCTTGACCGCGATGGCGATCTTGGTCGTGAACTGCGCAATGCCGTTGTAGATCTTGGCCTTGTCGCGGTTCTCGAACGACGGATCCTCCGCGGCGTTCTTAAAGTACTCGGCAGACGCCTTGATGCGCGTGGTGCGGTTGGCGTCCTCGTCGTCCTTGCTGCCGCCATAGGAGTAGAAGTACCAGTACAGACGTCCCATCTCGTAAGACAGCTCCGAGAACCTGCTCGAATTCTCGAGCTCGGTCAGGTTCTGCTGATACACGTCGTCGAGCTGCGCCTTCTCCTTGGTGGTGAAGGTGCCGTCGGCCTTGTAGGCATCGATGAGGCCCTCGTAGCCCTCGACGTCGCCCGGACGATAGCCAATGGCGGCGAGGTAGGCCTGCTCGGCCTTCTCGGGAGCCGACTGGGTCTGGTCGCGGCCGAGCTTCATCTGGTAGTCGAACTTCTCGGTAATCGTGGACTCGCGCAGCGCCATGCTGCCAATGCCCACAACCAGGCACACCACGCACGCGATGACACAGCCAAAGAAGGTCTTGACCTTGCGGGCCTGCTTATCGCGGAACTCGCGGGTGAGTTCCTTGTAGATCTCCAGGTCGGCAGCCAGCTCGTCGCAGTCCTGGTAGCGGCGGGCACGCTCGAGCTCGCAGCACTTGGGGATGATGACGTCGGCAAAGCCCTCGCCCACGTTCTCGTTCTTGGTGTGAACGTTGGGCAGCGGGAACTCGACCGGAGGCGCCTCGCCCACCAGCAGGTGCCACATGGTGGCGCCGATGCCGTAGATATCGGTACGGGCGTCGGTCTGGGCCTTGCCGTACTGCTCGGGCGCGGCGTAACCCGTGGTACCAAAGGCGATGGTGTCCTTGCGGGCCTCGTCCTTGTACTCGCGCGCAACACCCAGGTCGATCAGCTTAATGTAGCCATCGGGGTGCAGCATGATGTTGGAGGGCTTCATGTCGCGGTAGACGATGGGCGGGTCCTGACGGTGCAGGTAGCCCAGGGCGTCGCACACCTGCAGCATCCACTTTTGCACGTCCTCCTCGGACTGCGGGCCTTCGCGGCGCACCACGTCGGCCAGGGACGTACCCTCGACGTGGTCCATGATGACGTAGATGAAGTCCTCGGTCTTCTCGATATCGACGATGTCGACGATATTGGGGTGGTCGAGCTTGGAGAGCAGCTCGGCCTCGCTGGCCAGGGACTGCTCGATGGGGCGGCCGGTGGGGTCGGTCGCGTTACGGTCGACCTCTTTGACGGCCCACTGCTTGTTGGTGAGCTGCAGGTCGGCGGCCAGGTAGACGCGGCTCATGCCGCCCTTGCCGATCACCGACAGAATCTTATAGCGGCCCTTGATGACGTCGCCCACGCGCTTACGGCGCGCGTCGACCTCTCGCCTGCTTCTGGTAGACGGCATGGGCTATCGACCTCCCTGAGGCTGGACGCGCAGTACCAGCGCGGTAACGTTATCGGCCTCTTTGCGATCCATGACGAGCTGGGCCGTCTCGGCGATGCGCTGCGTGACGCAACCGGGCTCAAAGCCCTCGCGCTCCTCGCGGTCCAGGTCGGCGGCGGTGCAGGCGGCATAGGCGCCGCGACGACGCTCGGCGTCCCAGGCGTTGGCGTCCAGGGCGTCGGGGCCTAGGCGACGACGAAGCTCGGTGTCGGTGAGCACATGGCGGAAGCCGTCGGAGCACAGCAGGTAGATAGCATCGCGATCGAGGTTGCCGTGAATCAGGTCGGGCACGACCTCCTTGGTGGAACCCAGGCACTGCAACAGCACGTTGCGGCGCGGGTGCGTGAGGGCTTCCTCGGGGGTGATGCGGCCGGCCTCGACCTCGCGACGCACAAAGGTCTGGTCGACGGTGAGCTGATTGGTTGCCGACTCGGTGAGCTCGTAGGCACGCGTGTCGCCCACGTGCACGATGGAATAGCGGCCGCCGATGGCGAGCATGGCGGTAAGCGTGGTGCCCAGGTTCATATGCTCGGCCATGCCATAGCGGATCAGCGCCATGTTCATGTCCTGAACCAGGCCGCCCCACTGACCGTCGACGAAGTTCTCGAAACCGCCGACGGAGCTCTCCATGGCCTCCAGGGCCACGGGCAGCTTGTTGTCGAACCAATCGGACAGCATGTTGATGACCGCGGCAGAGGCAAGCTCGCCGCACTCAAGGCCACCCATGCCATCGGCGACGGCGACCAGGGCGACATCGCCCACGGGAGTGGAGGCGACCTTGATCAGGTAGCTATCCTGGTTGGATTCGCGCGTTCGGCCGACATTGGAATAACCGGCCCCTTCGAAAAGCATCTGCGCTCCTTTCTCGAATATCTCAACGTGGGTCGCACGCCCTTAGGCGGGCTGGACCTCGAATGCAAAGTTCTCGTCACTCATGCGCACGGTGTCGCCGTCAACGAGCTCGACCGGGAAGCCCGGATCGATGCGCTCGTTATTGACGAAGGTACCGTTGCGCGAGTTGTCGTCCTCGATGGTGCAGGTAGCACCGTCGGTAACGAAGATCGCGTGGCTGCGCGAAACCGTCGTGGAGCCCTTGACCATAAACGAGCTGTGCTTGGACTTACCGACCACAAAGCGACGGCCGCGGACCTCAAAGCGCTCGCCGGTGGCAATGCGCGTGAGGTAGAAGCGCAGGTGGCGCTCGGGAGCTGCGGGCGCGGGGGCCGGCTCGGGCTTGGGAGCGGGCTTGGGATCAGGCGTGGGCTCGGGCTTGGGCTCGGGAGCAGGCTCGGGCTTGGGAGCATGGACGGCGTGCGCAGGCGCCTTGGCGTCGTTCGCATGGGAGCCATGGCGCTCGACCGTATCCTGGGAGAACAGGGACTCGTAACCCTCGGCGACCTTAAAGTCGATCGGGTTGAGCACGCCAGTGCGATCCGGGCGGGACTGGGCGATGGGCGCGTCGGCCAGGTCGTCCTCGTCCTCAGGCGCCGGCTCGGATTCGGGCTCGGGCTCAGGCTCCGGCTCAGGCTCAGGCTCGGGCTCCGGCTTCGGCTCAGGCTCGGGCTCGGGCTCCGGGGCAGGCTGCGGCTCGGGCGCGGGCGCAGGTGCAGGTTCGGTAGCGGCGATCGGCTCGTCTTCCAAATCGGAAAGAACGACCGTACCCAGCACGGGGCCGGGGGCGGACACGTCCAGGTCCTCGCCATCATCGAGCACCGTCGTGCCGTGGTCATCGCCGCTATCGAGCACCGTGGTGCCGTGGTCATCGCCATCGCCATCGTCGAGCACGGTGGTGCCGGCATCCATGAGCATGGCGCTCGCGCTCACCTGCTTCAGGTGGCGGGAGAAGCCCAGGATATCGAAGGGACCGGGCTTCTTAAAGAACGCGGCAAACGACGACATGGCGTTCTGGGCGATATCGTCGGAAGGCTTGACCGATGCGGCGACCTGTTCAAAGAACACGCGAACGGCGTCCAGGTTGGGCGTCAGGCCGGTCATCGGCAAAAACACGAAACGACAGCCCGTACCAGAGGCGTCCATAACCACCTCGTCGGCGGCAAAGCGCAGGTTCATAAGCGGCATCTGGCCTGCAACCAGAGTATCAAGCGCGCTGGAGATGCTCTCGAGCAGCTCACAGGTCTCGGCACCGTCAAAGGGGCGCGCCAGACGCTGTTCCAAGGTCTCGCCGGCAATGCGATAGCGCATCTCGAGCACGCCATCGGGGTAGCGCATAAGCGCGCCGGGCAGCAGGCAGGGCACGACGCCGCCGGTTACAGCTTCATAAAGACGCTTGTCGAGCTGACGCTGGTCGGCGACCACGTAGCCGAGTGCCATAGAACCGTCACGCTGCTGAATAACTCGTTTTTCCATTTGGCTAACCAATCGTCAGAACATGCGCGTCGCGCGCGCAAAACCAATAGGTAATTCGGCCGGCGAGCACAATGCGGTCGCCGAACTCGAGCGGAAAGGCCCGGGGGCCCTTCTCTCCCCCGCTGTCGAAAACGCAGGAAAGGGCATCGTCCTCACCGCGCAGGACGCGCGTGCCGTGAGTGCTTCCGCCATCCTCCAAAAACCAGGTGCCGTCGAGCATGAACACGCGACAGTGCAGACGCGAGACCACCGGGTCGGCCTCGATCGCGTCGCAGCTGCTAAAGCGCCCGATCGAAAAGGGCCGGTCGGCATCCACGCACCACACGCCCGAGATACACGGTCCGTCTCCGACCGTGGTGCGCACCAGGCAAGCGCCTTTGGACACGCGCTCGCCGCACGCCGCCGGCGAGTCATTGGACTCCGCAGGCGTACGGGAACAAAGCGTGCGGGCGAAGCGGTCGTCCAGGCAGCCAAAGGCCATGGTGCGAAAGCAGGCAGCGAAGAGCTCGGCAAGCGGGGCACGATCGCAAGCGGCCTGTTGCTCGCCCCAGCGCACCACCTCGCGCGACTCGCAGGCCATGCGCAGCGGATCGACCTCGCGGCCGGCGCGACGCTCGCTTTCCAGTCCGCGAAGCAGCTCGGGCCACGAGGTGTGGAGCGCGTAGTCAAACAGCTCCGCATCGTCCAGTTTGGTCGTCTCGCGCAGCATCTCGATCAACGAAGTCGCGGCCTTGGAGAACACCGAGCTGTCGTCGGCATAGCCCTGCTGCATATCGGCTGCATAGCGGCTCGAATGCATCAGGCGGGACAG
>CAJMPE010000062.1 GCA_905215275.1 uncultured bacterium
TACGCACGGCGGGGCTTTTTGTGCTGCGTCGATGCCCTGAGACGGACAAAACCAAGGCTTACTGTCCGCTGCGGATAGGTGGTGCACTTCCCTGCGTGCATTTTTGGGAGTATTCAACAAGCTCTTAAAAATGCATAACGTTGTGAATGGGCGGTAGTGACCCGCAGGCGCCCATCGACAGCCATTGTGGGCGGGCTATCGATGAGTGGAGGGGGTTGTTACTGAGTTTCTGCTTTGCGACGACCTGCAACACTGCTGTAACCGCGTCGTTTTGTCGTTCGTGATGGGGCCGTTGGGGCCCACGGTGCTGAATACTCCGTTTTTTGCACGGTCCAAGGTGGGGCACCCTGAGACGAAGCAAAAAGATACCTCATTTCTATGCAAATACCGATAGGATTTATGCAAGATTGAGATTGTAAACCGTGCACGTGCACAAAACCGGTGCGGGGACGTCTGGAGGCGGCTCGGCTCCTGGGGCATTGCACGTGCAGAACGGTTAAAATCGGGACTCGGTCTTAGTTTTACTTGGAAGGATGCATATGACTTCTAATATTGATGCTTCTCTAGAGGAGACGCTCTCCTATATTACTGGCCAGTTGAAGACGCTTACCTCGATTGCTTCGCCTACGGGCTATACCCGTGCGGCGACTGATTATCTGATGGAGACCCTGCGCGATATGGGGTTTGGGCCTGAGCGTTCTAATAAGGGTAACGTGCTCGTTGAGCTTGGTGGCGAGGGCGAGCCGCTTGTGTTGGCGAGCCATGTCGATACCCTGGGTGCCATGGTGCGCTCCATTAAGGACAATGGCCGCCTGCGTCCCACGACGCTTGGTGGGCACCAGTGGTCTACGGCCGATGGCGAGAACTGCACCGTCTACACGCGTGACGGCAATGTCTACACGGGCGTGGTCCTCAATACCGAGCCTTCGGCGCATGTGGCCGATGAGCCGGTCAAGACCATCGAGAAGAACATGGAAATCCTGCTCGACGAGAACGTTGACAGCAAGGACGATGTGCTCGAGCTGGGTATTCAGACCGGCGACATCATCGCTATGGACCCGCGTACCACGGTGACGGAGAGCGGCTACATCAAGAGTCGCTTCCTTGACGACAAGCTGTCCGCGTCGATTCTGCTGGGCTTGGCGCGTGCCGTCGCCGCTGGCGAGGTGACGCTTTCGCGCAAGGTATCGCTGCTCTTTACGGTGTACGAGGAGGTCGGCCACGGCGGTGCCTTTGTGCCGGCCGACACGCGCGAGATGATTAGCGTGGACATGGGCTGCGTGGGTGACGACCTGGGCTGCACCGAGCGCATGGTTTCAATCTGCGCCAAGGATTCGGGCGGTCCGTACAACTACGACCTGGTAACCACGCTGTCCAACATCGCGCGCGAGCTGGAGCTCGATTACGCCATCGACGTGTATCCGCACTACGGCTCCGATGTTGAGGCCACGCTTTCTGCCGGCTACGACATCCGTCACGGCCTGATCGGCCCCGGCGTGTACGCGAGCCACAACTACGAGCGCAGCCACATCGACGGCGTGCGCAACACCTACGAGCTGGTCCGAGCCTACGTACAACGCTAGGGGAGCAGCTTGCGACTCGGCTGACCAATTGCTCTAAGGCCCGATTGCTCGGGCCTTTTTTCGCTTCAGTCTGTTTAGTATTATGCTGTATGTAACCAATTAACTTTACGTTTGGAATACTTAACGAGGTGATGCGGCATATGAATACATCTGAGTACTTATCTATGGGTGATGCGGCCCACCTGTTGGGCGTTACGAAAGCCCGCATATCGCAACTTGCCGCATCGGGGACGCTTGTGTGCGATATTGTGGGCGGCCGGAAGATGGTCGAGTACAATTCTGCGATCGCCTATCAAAAGGTCCGCAAGCGAGGACGCCGTCCTGCGGCCGATGTGGGACGCAAGTTTACGCTGATGTCGGCCGACCATGAGGTCGCGCATGTCTCATTTGATCCGACGCGCGAGTTTTCCTTCGAAATCGCCGAGGTCCTCGATGCGCAACGAATGCCGTTCGGCACATGCTCGAGTTCTTCTCCAACGGTGAATAAGCGGGAGCTCAACGCGTGGTGGGGGCATCGGTTGGTGCCCGATGTTCGCCCTGGGCTTATCTCGCGCTATCGTGAACTGGGGATTGCCAGTGGCATCGAGGTTCCGGTTCGGTGCCTGGGCCTATCGCTTTCGGATTGTTATTGGCTGCGGCCGGCCGATTGCGACGAACTCAAATGGCAAAACATCAATTACTTTGAGAACGAATTTGAGCGATCGGCGCCCGAGGGGCGTTCGGGTTGGCTGGAGGGCATCGGTCTTAATAATCCGGATAACACGTCCGAGGGCGAGCTCCCTAAATCGTGGATGATTCGCAACGGTGTTCGCGTTCTGGTCAAGGGGTGCGGCATGGACGATCAACGTCCCTTTAACGAGGCGGTCGCAACGGCACTGCATCGCCGCCTGCTATCGGAGGGCGAGTTTGTTCCTTATACGGTTGAGCGGATGTTCGATGGCCCTGTGTGTCTGTGCGACGACTTTCTTGACGGCCGCGAGGAATATGTTCCGGCTGTTTACGTTAAGAACGCCCTTGGCGGCCAGCGAGGAAACTCGACGTACGACCGGTACTGCCGCTTCCTTGGTAAGCATGGAGCAGACGAGGCTGCCGTGAGAAGGTCTATGTCGCAGATGATCGTTTGCGATGCCCTTTTGGCCAACAGCGACCGCCATTGGCGAAACTTCGGCATCATCCGCAATGTCGACACCCTGGAGATAAAACCTGCTCCGCTGTTCGATAGCGGCAACTGCCTGTGGTACAACGTGCCAACTGCCGTGCTCGCAGCTGGGGAGTTTGGGTTTTCCGCTAAGCCGTTTGGGCCTGACCCTTCCGTCCAGCTGGCGCTTGCGGACTCACTCGGTTGGTTCGACGCATCGCGACTCGACGGATTTGTTGATGAGGCGATCGAGATTCTTTCGCAGAGCGAATGGGCGACGGCGGAGGGTCGACTCGAGGCCATTTGCCGTGGCCTCGAGCGTCGCGTAATCGAGGTTAGTGCCGCCGTTGAGGTACTTCGACACGTGCAGCGATAAACCCGCGGCTACTTAAGTGCGCCGGTTACCGTGCCGCCGCCGAGGACGATGTCGCCGCGGTAGACTACAACGGCTTGGCCGGGGGCGATGGCTCGCTGCGGCTCGTCAAAAGTCAGCAGCATTTGCCCGTCTTCGCCGCGCGTAAGGGTCGCTGCCTGGTCTTTCTGACGGTAGCGGTGCTTGGCGCCCACGCGAATGCCGCCGGCATCGAGCCCTGCTTCCATGCGGTCGGCGGGGGCGCTCCAGATCCAGTCGTTGGCCGTGAGCGCTGTGGCCGTCAGGTCCTCGGCCTCGCCCAGATGCACGGTGTTGTTGACGGTGTCGACGCCCGTCACATACACGGGATGCGCCATCGCGACGCCCAAGCCCTTGCGCTGGCCGATGGTATAGCGCAACGCGCCGTTATGGCGTCCGACCACGCTGCCGTCGCGCCACACAATGTCGCCCGGTGCAGCGGCATGTCCGCAGCGGTGCTCGATATAGCCCGCGTAGTCGCCGTCTGGAATAAAGCAGATATCCTCGCTTTCGGCCTTCTTGGCGTTGATGAAGCCCTGCTCGGCGGCAATGCGGCGCACGTCGTGCTCCTTGTCCAGGCCTGCCAGCGGAAAGATTGTGCGTGCCAGGCGCTCCTGCGTAAGCGAATACAAAAAGTAGCTTTGGTCCTTCTTGGGGTCCTCGCCACGGTACAGCTGCCAGGTGCCGTCGGACGCCTGGCTCGTTTTGGCGTAGTGACCTGTGGCGATGTAGTCGCAGCCCATATCGAGCGCTGCATCGAGCAACGCGCCAAACTTAATATGGCGGTTGCAGATGATGCACGGGTTGGGCGTCAGTCCTTCCTGGTAGGCAGTCACGAAGCGCTCGATAACGTTGCGGTCGAAGGTCTGCTGCAGGTCGAGCACATGGTGGGGTATCCCCAGGCGCTCGGCGACAGCCTTTGCATCGGCGATGTCGCGATCGACCTTACTCATGCCCGTGACGGGATCGGGCGCGGGGCAGGTGAGGCGCATGGTGGCGCCGACGCATTCGTAGCCCTGGCTTTTGAGCAGGTACGCGGTCACGCCGGAATCGACGCCGCCACTCATGGCGACGAGCACGCGCTTGTTGTGCATGGGGAGGTTCTCCTTGGTGGCATGTGGCCAAAAAAGAAAAGCGGCGCGGGAGGCTGGTTCCGCGCCGCAGACATTGTAGCAAGTTCGGACGTCTCGTGGGATACCCTAACGAGATGGGCTCAGGCAGCCAGAAGAGAGGGGAGGCCGGCGTGCCTTGGGCCTATCGACAAGCGACAGGCTCTAGTCCTGGAACAGTGCCGTGGACAGGTAGCGCTCACCGGTATCGGCGAGCAGCGCCACGATGGTCTTGCCCTCGTTCTCGGGGCGCTTGGCCAGCTGCAGCGCAGCCCACACGGCGGCGCCGGACGAAATGCCCACGAGCACGCCCTCCTTGTGGCCCACGGCGCGGCCGGTGGAAAAGGCGTCGTCGTTCTCGACGGGGATGATCTCGTCGTAGACCTGGGTGTTGAGGACGTCGGGCACAAAGCCGGCGCCGATACCCTGGATCTTGTGCGGGCCGGCCTGGCCCTTGGAGAGCACCGGGGAGGTGGCGGGCTCGACGGCGACGACCTGAATCTCGGGGTTCTGCTCCTTGAGGAACTCGCCCACGCCGGTCACGGTACCACCGGTGCCAACGCCGGCGACGAAGATGTCGACCTCGCCGTCGGTGTCATCCCAGATCTCGGGGCCGGTCGTGGCCTTGTGGATGGCGGGGTTGGCGGGGTTTACAAACTGGCCGGCGATAATGCTGTTGGGCGTCTCCTTCTGCAGCTCCTCGGCCTTGGCGATGGCGCCCTTCATGCCCTTGGAGCCGTCGGTGAGCACGAGCTGTGCGCCGTATGCCTGCATAAGCTTACGACGCTCGACGGACATGGTCTCGGGCATGGTGATGATCACCTTGTAGCCGCGGCCACCGAGGCGATGCCGACGCCGGTGTTGCCGCTCGTGGGCTCGATGATGGTGTAGTCGCCGCCGCGCACGAGCTTGCCGGCCTTCTCGGCCTCGTCGATCATGTTCTTGGCGACGCGGTCTTTGACGGAGCCGGCGGGGTTGAAGTATTCCAGCTTGACGAGCACGCGGGCCTTGAGGTCCTCATCGGCCTCAAAGTGAGTGAGCTCCAGAAGCGGAGTGTGGCCGATAAGCTGATCGATGGACGTGTAAACATTGCTCATGGTGAACCTCCAAAGTGTTCAAATGACTGGATACCGTGTGGTTTTACGGTGTGTATAGCAGCGAAACCCACAAACCTTATGGGTTGTTCGTTTTGCTGTTGGCAAGCATAGTAGACAGTAAAGCCTAGTAACGCAATAGGAAATAGAAGATTATTACGAGTCGATTAACCATCTTGACCGGAACGGGTATTTTCAAAACCAATTTTTCGGCTAGAATTTCTACGGACTAAATGACCGAAAGGCAGCACTATATATGTTGGTTTCTACTAAGGGCAGATATGCCCTGCGCGTTATGGTCGATCTGGCCGAGCACCAGGCGGCCGGTCGCATCCCGCTCAAAGAGATCGCGGCGCGACAGGGGATTTCCGAGAAATATCTCGAGAACATCTTGGCTACGCTCGTACGTGCCAACATGCTCTCGGGTATGCGTGGCAAGGGCGGCGGCTACGTGCTCACGCGCCCGCCCGAGCAGTACACGGTGGGCGAGATCTTGCGTCTGACCGAGGGCAGCCTAGCACCGGTCGCATGCCTGGACGGCGACTGCAAGGGCTGTTCGCGTTCGGACGAGTGCCCCACGCTCGACGTGTGGAAGAACCTGGACAAGCTCATCAACGACTACCTCGACGGTGTGACGCTCGATCAACTTGTCGCTCCCAACCATGGCTACGACTATGTCATCTAACCCACACCTGCATTTGGGGACGGGGTAGAAATGGTAGATTCTCTCGTCCTTTGAGACTTGACAAATAAGAAGGCCGCCCATTTTTTGTGATGGGCGGCCTTCGTTTTGGGTCGATATGACGGTTCGTATTGAACAGTTCTAGCCCTCGGCGATGCTGTCGAGAATGCTGCGCATGATGGATACCAGGATGCTGCCCATAAAGGCCGATCCAAAGCCGGCAATGGAGATACCCGCGCCCAGCAGATTGACCGACAGGTAGCTGGCCAGCTCGAGCATAAAGCTGTTGACTACGAGCTGAAAAATACCAAGCGTGATGATAGTGAGCGGCAGCGAGATGACCGTCAGGAACGGCTTGACGAGCGAGTCGACGATGTTGAGGAACAGTCCCACAAAGGCAAAGCAGACCCAGGCCTCGGCAAAGCCGAAGGGTTGGATACCGGGGACGAGGAACGTGGCGATCGCGATGGCGATCGAGGTGAAGAGCCAGTTAAGCATAAAGCGCATGGCGTGAATCCTTTCTTGCGCCGGGGTTGCTGGCGTCGCGTGAAGCGGCTTGCGGCGGCGACCTGGATGGTTGCGCGGGCGCGCCGCGGTGTTTGGGCGCCCATTGTCTCAAATATTCGTGGAGCTTACGTGCGCATACGGTTTCTAAACGGCGTTCGTCCTGAAAAACGCGCCGCTGGCAGAGAGTCTTGTCGCTTTAGTTTGGTGGTGTGCTACACTGCTACGGGCAAAAGCCACAGGCGTTGCCCTATTGCATAGAACGGGCGAACGATGCCCGATGTCAGTATCAACTTCGATGCCTTTTGGCGGGTTTGGCGGTGATCGATGAATATCGAGAACATGTTTGACAAGCCTGATGTCAAGCAGCTGGTCCACGCATTTAGCCTTTTGGACGACGAGAAGGATATCCAGGCGTTTTTGACCGATATCTGCACGCCGCGCGAGATTTGCGATCTTTCGCAACGCCTGCAGGTCGCGCGTTATCTGGATGAGGGCGAGCCCTATGTTGAGGTTCAGGCCCGCACGGGCGCTTCGTCCACCACGGTGAGCCGTGTTTCCAAGGCGCTCAACGGCGAGTACGGTGGCTATCGCAAGATCCTCATCAAGCTGGAGGATGGCGAGTAGGCCAACGGCAACAAACGAATCAGCTGGAGCCGCCCCTTCGGGGGCGGTTTTTGTGTGTCGAAAATTGATTCCCTGGGGACGGAGGAGAACGGATCATCGAGGGGGTCTGGTGCAAAGTAACCTGACCCCGATGCGCCAAAACATGTTGGTGTGGTGCCATGTTGTCCGTGCGGGCGGGTAGGATAGATGCGTTGAATATTGCGAACAGTTTGAGTGGAGGACCATGCCTGTTCGAATCTATACCACCAATGCCGGCACGGATTTGAGCGATGCCGAGGCGGCGCTGCTGGCCGACCTGGTTGCCCGCCACGGGCGCGCTGTTCTGTTGGCGCCCTCGTTTGCCGAGCTCGACTTGTGCCGTCATGATGCGGCAGAAGCCGGGGTTTCACTGGGTATCGATTACAAGACGCCCACATCGTGGCTCCGCTCGCTGTGGGAGCTTATGGGCGATGGCCGCAGCTTTGTGGATAACCTGCAGCGCCAGATGCTGTTCTCGGACATGGTCACGCGTCTCGACGATGCCGACCTGCAGCCGCTTTCGCGCAGTCAGGGCACAGTGCGCATGCTCGCGCGCATGGCCCGCGACGTGTTGCCGGGCGTTGCGGGGACGGGTGCCGAACGATGCCGTGGCGACAACTGCCAGCCTGAGCCAAAAAGCGATGCCGAGGCTCGTGTGTTCGAGCTTTTGCGCGCCTACGCGGGCGGTTTGGACCGTCGAGATATGGTTGAGCCCTGCGAGGCAGCTGACATTATGACCAGTGTCCTGGCCGATAGCCTGCCGGCGTGCACTCGCGCCGTATGCGTGCGCGGTATCACGTCGTTTACGCACGGTCTGCTCGAGCTGCTGTCTGCCGTGGCGAACAATGGGGGAGAGGTCGTCGTGCTGCTTGCCCGCGAACAGGCGGCGATGCGCGAGGAGCTTGCCGCGGCATTTGATGCCCGCGATGTGTTGTTTGAGATCGCGCCGCTAGGGGAGGATGTCGGCGCGTCTGATGCCGCTTGCGGGACCGCCGCTCAGCCTGCCTTTATTGAGGTCGCTGGCCCCCATGCCCGTGCTCATGCTTATGCGGACGCAATTGATGATCTGGTAAAAACGTGCCGGGGTTCCGAGGTCGACGGCGCCTCTGCCGACCCCGTGCGCGTGCTTGCCGTTTCTGCCCGGGCACCCCAGCTGTTCGGTGAGCTCGCCTCTCGTCTGGCGGCTCGTCATATCGCTGCCGAGACAACTGAGTTCACGGCGTTTTCCCAGTCCATCGCGGGCAGGCAGTTTGCGGCGCTTGCCGGCCTGATCGAGCGCATGAAGGCCGCCGATGAGGGCATGGCGTCAAAGACCGAGTGGTGGCCCGCGCCGGAGCTTACCGACTGGATCTACAGTCCGCTTTCGGGTGCCGATGCCGCCAGCGCGCGCACCTTCGACAAGAACATGCGCCTGTCGCGCAGCAAGACCGCTGCGGGCGTCAAGAGCCTGCTGCAGAGCGTGCAGGGCCAGGTGAGGGGCGCCCGCAAGGCCGCCAGCGACGATAACTGGTTTAAGAATGTGCCGTGCGTGGTCTCGGACGTGTTCCAGGCGCTGTGGCGTGACAAGCCCGTGACGGCGCTTAAGGCCATGCTTGCCGTTGCCGAGGCGTTGCCCGATCGCGCTCTAGGCGGCCTTGACGGCCAGGCCCGTCGCCAGGCAGAGACGGCTTTGCTGCGCCATGCCATCGACATCCTTATGAACGATGCTCGCGCGCTCGACGTGTCGCAGGCTGCGACCGTGCCGGTTCTCGACGGCGTTCGAACCAAGGTGGACAAGCGCAGTACCGCCTACGATTACGAGACCTATGAGGTCGATCGCACACCACGAGCACAAGTGCGCTTCGCGTCGCTTGCCGATGCGTCGGTTCTTCGCCCTGGCAGCTACGATGCCGTGCTGTTTGCCGATGTCGACCTGGACAGCTATCCGCTTTCGCACGAAGAGGGCCCGCTTGCCACGTTGACGGCCGAGCTGCGCTGCGACGGCGTGTCTTTGGAGCCCGCCGCCCTGCTGCGCGTGCGCTTTGGCCGTGCAATGCAGGCGACGAGCGGTCCGGTCGCGCTCGCCCGCGTGACACACGATCGCCAGGCGCGCGAGTGCTACCCGGCAGCCGTATGGACCGAGCTGCGGGCACATGCCGAGGCCGCTGGCGCTGCCAAGCCCACGTGCGTGGGCGAGGGCGATATCATCGCCGACTTTGATCCCGCGGCAGGTGAAGGCCTCAAGCGCGAGCGCGTGACCTGTGAAGCCCCTCAGCATCTGAGTGCCGAGGCCGTGCCGTATTTGGTCCTGCGCCGTCGCGATGGCGAGGGTGAGGACGCGCCGCTCGTGCCGCGTCTGACGTCCGCCTCGCAGATCGAGGCCTATTCGACCTGCCCGCTATGCTGGTTCGTCTCGTGCCGCGTGAAGCCCCAGTCGATCGACGCGGGCTTTGGCAACATGGAAAAGGGCAACTTTGTCCACGACGTGCTGGAACACCTGCACGCCCGTCTGCCCCAGG
>CAJMPE010000063.1 GCA_905215275.1 uncultured bacterium
GAGCGCGAGACCGGCGCACATGTTGCCTTCATCAATCTGTCCGGCGGCGTCGGCATCCCCTATCTACCCGAGCAGCAGGCCAACGACATTCACGCCATCGGCGAGGGGGTGCACGCGGCCTACGACGAGATCCTGGTTCCCGCCGGTATGGGCGATGTGGCCATCTGCACCGAGATGGGCCGCTTTATGATGGGCCCCTACGGCTGCTTGGTCACCAAGGCCATCCACGAGAAGCAGATCTACAAGGACTATATCGGTGTCGATGCAAGCGCCGTCGATCTGATCCGCCCTGCCATGTACGGCGCTTACCACCACATTACGGTGATGGGCCAGCCGGGTGGCGCCGACAAGACCACAGTACCTGTTACGGACACCTACGACATCACAGGCAACCTATGCGAGAACAACGACAAGTTCGCCATCGATCGCGAGTTACCGCATATCGACATGGGCGACCTGCTTGTGATCCACGATACCGGTGCGCATGGCTACTCCATGGGCTACAACTACAACGGACGCCTGCGCTCCGCCGAGGTCCTGCTGCGCCCCGATGGCTCAGCCGACCTCATCCGCCGTGCCGAGCGCCCGGGCGATTACTTTGCCACGCTCGACGTGCTGTCGTGCGGCCGAGAGCTGCTGGCCAAGTCGCGCGCCGAAAGTGCCCGCCGTCGCGCCCAAGACGAGCGCTTGGCCGTCGCCGCCCAATGGAATAAGCGCATCCAGATCGCGGAAGCGAAGGAGAAGAACATGGATATCCGCAACCTCGAGGGCTCGATCGTCGCCCTCGTCACGCCGTTTAAAAAGGACGGCAGTGTCGACTTTGACGCGCTCGAGCGCCTTATCGATTTCCACTTGCAAAATGGCACCGACGCCATCCTCACCCTGGGCACCACCGGCGAGAGCGCCACGATGACCGATGACGAGGACAACTCCGTCGTCGCCGCCGTGGTCAAGCATGTTGCAGGACGCGTCCCCGTCATCGCCGGCTCGGGCTCCAACTCCACGCAGACCATGCTCACCAAGTCGCTCACCTATCAGGGCCTGGGCGCCGATGGTCTGCTGCTCATCACCCCCTACTACAACAAGTCTAACGAAGAGGGTGTCTACCAGCACTTTAAGACCGTCGCCGATGCCGTGGACATCCCCTGCATCCTGTACAACATCCCCGGCCGCTGTGGCTGCGGCATCAGCGAGCGCAACGTAGAGCGCCTGGCCGCACATCCTAACATCATGGGTATTAAGGAAGCATCGGGCAGCGTCGCCTACGCGGCCAAGATCGCCCACCTGCTGTCCGACGAGTT
The DNA here is from genome assembly GCA_905215275.1 of uncultured bacterium. Taxonomy (GTDB): domain Bacteria; phylum Actinomycetota; class Coriobacteriia; order Coriobacteriales; family Coriobacteriaceae; genus Collinsella. The sequence goes on from CAJMPE010000063.1 coordinate 1,302, forward strand.
CCGCATGTACTCGGGCGAGGACGCGCTTACCGTACCGCTCATGAGCCTGGGCGCCTCGGGCACCATCAGCGTGTGGGCCGATATTCAGCCGCAGCTCGTGCACGACATGTGCCGCGCCTATCTGGACGGTGACGTGGAGCGCGCCCGCGACATCCAAATTGCCGGTCAGCCGCTCATCAATGCACTCTTTAGCGAGGTCAACCCCATCCCCGTCAAGGAAGCGCTCGCCCAAATGGGTATGATCGAGGCAAACTACCGCATGCCGCTATGCCCCATGGCAGACGACACGCGCTCCGCACTTACCGATGCTCTGAAGGGAGCTGGTCTGCTTGATTAAGACCGTCATTATGGGAACGGGCCGCATGGGCTCGCTCATCCGCACCACCGCCGAGGGCGTTGTCGACGCCGCCGGTCAGCCCGTTTTTGATATCGTCGCCCAGATCGGCTTCGACTTGTCCGAGCTCGAGAACGCCCCGGCAGCCGACGTCATCATCGACTTCTCGAACGTCGCGACCTTTGATGCCGTCGTCGCCTATGTCGAGCGCACGGGCGCCGCGTTGGTCTCGGGCACCACGGGCTACACACCCGATCAAATGGACCGCCTGCGCGAGCTGGGTCAGAACGTCCGCGTCATGCACTCCGGCAATTACTCCATCGGTATCGCAGCCCTGCGCCATCTGGTAGCACAGGCCACACGCGAGCTGCCCGGCTTTGACTGCGAGATCGTCGAGACGCACCATAACCAAAAGGTCGACGCCCCCAGCGGCACTGCCAAGTTGTTGCTCGACGCCGTCGTCGAAGCCGAGCCCGAGGCAGGCTACCACCCCGTCTATGGCCGCGAGGGCATGTGCGGAGCGCGCGACCCCAAGGAGATCGGCATGCACTCGCTGCGCGGTGGCACTGTCGCCGGCGTGCACGAAGTGAGTTTCTTTGGCCAGGACGAGGAGGTTACGCTCGCGCACCGCGCCACGAGTCGTCAGATCTTTGTCAACGGCGCCCTAGCAGCCGCGCAGAAGCTCGTCACCCGCGAGCCCGGCTTCTATACGTTCGACCAGGTCATGTTTGCTTAACCAGGTATCAACCGGATTCACTCAAAGGAGAGACAGCAAATGAGCAATGCAGCCGAGATGGATGCACAGGAGATTATCAACTACATCGCCACCGCGCCCAAGAAAACGCCCGTCAAACTGTACGTGCGCGAAAAGCCGGGCATGAAGGTCCAGTGGGGCAACGCACACGTCTATGGCGGTCGTCGTGGCAAGACTGTTTTTGGTGACTGGGATGAGCTTAAGGCCATCCTGGACGCCAACGCCGACTCCATCGATTACTACGACGTTGAAAACGATTGCCGCAACTCCGCCGTACCCATGCTCGACCTCAAGGGTATCAACGCCCGCATCGAGCCGGGCGCGATCATCCGTGACCGCGTCGAGATCGGCGATCGCGCCGTCATCATGATGGGCGCCATCATCAACATCGGCTCCGTCATTGGCGAAGGCTCCATGATCGATATGGGCGCCGTGCTGGGCGGCCGCGCCACCGTGGGCAAGAACTGCCACATCGGCGCCGGCACCGTGCTGGCAGGCGTTGTGGAGCCCGCCAGCGCCACGCCCGTCATCATCGAGGACGATGTCATGATCGGCGCCAACGCCGTGGTCCTGGAGGGCGTGCACGTAGGCAAGGGCGCTGTCGTTGCCGCCGGCGCCGTGTGCGTCGAGGACGTCCCCGCCGGTGCCGTCGTGGCCGGTGTCCCCGCCCGCGTCATCAAGATGCGCGACGAGAAGACCGACAGCAAGACCGGCCTCGAAGAGGGCTTGCGTCAACTTTAATAGTTACGGCGTTTTACCAAACGCCGTAACTACTCGACGCTGCAAACGACCCAGAGCGGCAATCTGACGTTCAATCGTCGGGCATGACCAAAAGGTCAATGTCCTCCTCTTTCACGTCACCTTGCTCGCCTAGGGGCGTTTTCGCTGGCGCATGCTCAACCTACGGCGCAATGTCAGCGACCAAGCCGAAAACAAAAAGGCCGAAGTCCCGAAGGGTTTCGGCCTTTGTTTTCCGCAGCGTCCAAGCGCAGTTTATCGGTTCTCGATGCTGCCGATGTTTTTGAGCTCAATGGAGATGAGGCCGTTGGGCTCGTTGACAAACTCGATGTATTCGGAGTTCGAACCCATCTCGGCCGGGAAGCTGATTTCGATACCCGTGTCGGTACGGATCTTATGATTGCGCACCGCCGCGCGTTCGACCTGCTTGCGCTCCACGGGCACACGCTCAGGCACCTTCTCCTCGGTCAGTGCGGCGCGCACACTCTCCTTGATAACCGGTTCGTCCTCAAAGACCTCGTCGACGATATCCCAAGGCGGCAGTTCCTCGTCATCCTCAACCTTCTCGGCAACGGCAGCCTTAACCTTAGCGAGCGCTACAGCCGTGTTGGCACCGTGCTCCTCGGCGACTTCCTCGACCACACGCGTCACGGTGTCGATGACCTCCTTGCCCGATACGCCCGTGTCGCACTGCAGCAGGCCATCGGGGATAAGCATACGGTCCTCGCCGGCAATCTTGCGCTTCTTGTCCACGTAGCCGATCTCCATGGTACTCGCGCGCACGATGGCATAGCTCGGCACCTTTTGCGAGGGGTTCGGCAGAATGGCGTAGTGGCGCGCGATGTCGTTGCGCACCTCCCCCTCCTCGCGGCCCACTTCGTGCATAAAAGCCTGCTTGGAGCCCAGCAGCATCACGGCAAACCAGCGGGCATCCTCATCGTCGTCAAAATCGGCCACGAGCACGTCGGTGGACTCGGCTTTCTCGGCTTTGGTGAGCTCGGAGGAAATAAACTCCGCAATCTGCTGCGACAGGTTAACGAACTCGCGCTCGCCAAAGAAATAGCCCTTAAGCTCGCCGCCAAACGCAGAGTTCTCGGCAAACGTGGCGCGTTTATTGTCGGCCGAGGTACGCGCGCGGCGCAGATGCGTGGTCACGAAGTTGCGCACGGTACGGCTCTCGATATCGAGCTCGCGCTGGCTCATGACGTTGACGGCAGAGTCAAAGTCCAGGATATGCAGAATCGCGTGATTGATTTTCATATACGGCATTCCGTTCTAGATCGAATTGAGCACGAATCAGTATAGCGGTCGAGCCCGCCCCGGGTGCATCGAAGAATGGTGCATCGGTGACAGGTTGCTTTGCACCAATGGCTAGCGCAGGAGCTCGGACTGCCAAGCCTCGAGCTGTTCTGCCAAACTCTTGCCGGCAGCGGGCATGTCGATCTGGGGACGTTTGGGCAGAAGTGCACACTTAAGAATCGCAACGATAGTCTGCGAGACAAAGCGTCGCGTATCCTTGTCAAAGCCTTGCGCAGCCTGGAGCATCACGGGCAGGCTCTCGCGCAGATTCCCAGCGATATCCGCAAACCGCTCAGCACCCGTAGCCTCAAACACGGAGAACAACGCATCTACAAAACGCTCGCGCTCGCTAGGCGACACCGCAAGCAGCATCTCGCGAATGGAGCCATCAACGTATCGAGCACCGGCGGACAGGCGCTCACAGTACACGAAGTCGCGACCATCAACCACCCAGCTAAAGGGATTGTGCTGCAGCAGGCTGAACTCGGTGCTCTCAACGATGGCATAGTCCTCCTGTGTCTCGAACATCATGCCAAAGATCGACGACCGAGGTAGCGTCTTGTCGATTCGACCGGAAAGATCGGCAAAGGCATTGCCGTTCAGAAACTCCTCGACGAAGCCCGGACCATCATGGGAATACGCCCGTTCGATTCGCCCACGGGCGACATCGGAGCACATCGCCGCACCGTACACCGCAAGGTTTCCACCCTTGGAATGACCTCCGCACAAAAGCGGCCCGTCAATCGCATCCGCTGCCTCGTCCACATAACGCGCCGCGGATTCCTGGGCCGGCACAGGACACCGGAACGCCATGTTAAAGTCCTCTTTCCAGCCCACAATCGTGCTGTCGGTCCCCCGGAAGGAAAGATAGCTAAACCCCGCCGGAAACCGGAACGCCATGGCTGCAAACTGCTCCGTCATCGCAACATCGTTCACGGCGCGATAGCCGCAAACGTGCACGCCACGGTAGCGAGGACTTGCTGCCACCGCCTCCAGCAGGGCGCGGGTACCCTCCGGGTTCCACAGGTCGCCAATCATGGACTTGTAACACTCGGCGCGCAGCAGCTCGCGCACATCAAGCCCCTGCCAGCCCTCAAGCTCTGGCATGTCCTGCGGCAGGCGCAAATACGACAACCAGGCAAAGACCAGACTGTCCACCGCGCAGAACGGCCGCTCCTCAAACGGATCAAACGCCGTCTGGGCATAGGACAAAAAATTAGGCGAATCCGACATGGCCCTCCCATCAACTATGGCGCATCGGGATGGAGTATTGGGATCAGGTTACTTTGCACCAAAAAGGCGCCCGGGCCGTGTGGACCCGGACGCCTTCATTGTAGCTTTTCGCTCTAGCGAGCTTGATTTAGCAGGAGAAGTCGACGCTGTCGATGATGTCCTTAAGGGCCTTTGCAGAGACGGTGAGCTCATGCTGCTCGTCATCGTTCAGCGGCACGGGGACGCGGCAGACAACGCCGTCGCGGCCAACGACGGTCGGCATGGAGATGGCCAGATCGGACAGGCCGTACTCGCCCACCATGAGTGAGGAGACAGGCAGAACGGTCTGCTCATCGCGCATGACGGCAGTGCAGATGCGCTTGACGGCCATAGCGACACCGTAGTAGGTGGCGTGCTTCTTCTCGATGATGGTGTAGGCGGAGTTCTTGACGTCCTCGGCGATGCGCTTCTCGGCGGCCTCATGCTCCAGGTGGCCGTGAAGCTCGCAGAAGGTGTTCAGCGGCACGCCGGCAACCTGAGCGCTGGACCAAGCGACGAACTCGGAGTCACCATGCTCGCCCATGACATAGGCCTGAACGTCACGCGGGTCAACCTCGACGTGAGCGCCGAGCATCTGCTGCAGACGGCCGGTGTCGAGCACGGTGCCGGAGCCGATGACATGGCCCTCGGACAGACCGGACATCTTGATGGCGGCGTATGTCAGAACGTCGACCGGGTTGGAGACGATGAGCAGAATGCCGTCGAAGCCAGACTTCTTAATCTCGGGAATAATGGACTTGAAGATGCTGACGTTCTTGTTGACCAGGTCCAGGCGGGTCTCACCGGGCTTCTGGGCAGCACCAGCGGTGACGACGATCATGGCGGCGTCGGCGACATCGGAGTAATCGCCGGCGTAGATCTTCATCGGCTCGGCAAACGTCATGCCGTGCGCGATATCCAGGGCCTCACCCTCGGCGCGGTTCTTGTCCACGTCGATGAGGACCATCTCGGAGAACAGACCACTCTGCATCAACGCGAACGCCGACGACGAACCGACGAAACCGCAGCCGACAATAGCGACCTTCTTCTCGTTAACCATTTGAAACTCCCATCTCTCTCCACAAACAAGCCGCCCGGGAACGACCCGAGCGGCTTGCCGTAATCCCAATACATCCAATCGGGACTTTGATTATGCTCCTATTCGCAGCCAAATATCGACCGTTTACCGAAATTATTTGCAGGATTCGTAAAATAACTGCACGAAATCGGTTTCGAGCTATTGACGAGCCGAAACAACTTTCTAATACAGGCCCGCCTCGCGAATGGCCTCGACAGCCAAAGCGATCTGATCGGGCGGCAGGACCAGTGCCATACGCACGTGCCCCTCGCCCGAAGGGCCAAAGCTCGCGCCCGGCGTCACCACAACGCCGGCCTTCTCCATGAGCTCCTCGCAAAACGCCATGGAATCGGTGCGACCACCGGGAAGCTTGGCCCACACAAACATAGAACCATGCGCGTTGGGACGCTCCCAGCCCAGGCCCTCAAGACCGTCGCACAGGGCATCGCGACGCTCCTGGTACTTCAGACGCTGCGCCTCGACCTCATCGCGCGGTCCATTAAGGCACGCGATGGCGGCCTTCTGGATCGGGAAGAACATGCCAAAGTCGATCTGGCCGCGCAGCTTGGCAAAGGCCGAGACCACATCCTCGCGACCGACCAAAAAGCCGATGCGGGCACCGGTGACGTTAAACGACTTGGAAAGCGAGAAGAACTCCACGCCCACCTCGAGCGCACCGGGATACTGCAAGAAGCTGCCGCCGGGCTCGCCGTCAAACACGATGTCGGAGTACGCGTTGTCATGGACGATGAGTAGGTCGTGCTCGCGGGCGAAAGCGATGATCTCCTCGTAGACCTCGGGCGTGCCCACCGAACCCACCGGGTTCGCGGGCAGCGACACGATCATGTACTTGGCACGATCGGCCACCTCGGGATCGATACCCGCCACATAGGGCAGGTAATTGTGCTCGGCAACCAGCGGATAGTACTCGAGCTTGGCATCGGCAATCTTGGCACCCGCCTCAAAGACCGGGTAGCACGGATCGGGAACCAGAATGGTGTCACCCGGATCGAGCAGGGCCAGGCCCAAATGACCCACGCCCTCCTGCGTGCCGTTGCACGACTGCACCATGGACGGCGTAATGCCCGAAACGCCAAAGCGACGCTCATAGTAATCGCACACGGCTTGCTTGAGTTCGGGCAGGTCGCGCAGGGCATACTTCCACATCTCGGGATCTTGGGCTGCTTGCGTGAGCGCCTCGACCACATGGTCGTACGGCTTAAAGTCGGGCGTGCCCACGCTCATGTTGTAAATGGTCTTGCCCTGAGCCTTCAGCGCGAGAAGCTTGTTGTTGAGCGAGGCGAAGACCTCCGCGCCAAAGCGGTCGAGACGCTGCGATGCCTGCATGGTGCCACCTTTCGATATAAAAAACGCGGCGCTCCGACAAGAGCGCCGCGCGATACGGGCCATCAGATTGCAAAAGTGTAACGCTTGCAACCCCCGCATTGGTTCAATTTAGCCAACCTTAGTCAATTGGATTGAGCGCGTCGATCTGCGCAAGCCACAAACGCGAACTGGCGTCACTCGGCATACGCCAATCGCCGCGCGGGCTGAGCGTCACCGAGCCCACCTTGGGACCATCGGGCAGGCAGCTGCGCTTAAACTGCTGGGCAAAGAAGCGACGATAGAACGTACGCAGCCACGTGTGGACGGTCTTGGCGTCGTAGACACCCTCGAAACTCTTGAGCGCCATGCGGTAGATCCTGCCCGGCTCAAAGCCAAAACGCAGCAGGTAGTAGAGGAAGTAGTCGTGCAACTCGTACGGGCCCACCAAATCCTCAGTCTTCTGCGCAATCTCGCCGTCGCCCGTGGGCGGCAGAAGCTCGGGAGATACCGGCGTATCGAGGATATCGAGCAAGACCTCGGCAATACGCCCGCCAAAGACATCAGCCGCATAGCGCACCAGATGGCGCACAAGCGTCTTGGGCACGCTCGCATTGACGGCATACATGCTCATGTGGTCTCCGTTATAGGTAGCCCAGCCGAGCGCCAGTTCCGAAAGATCGCCCGTACCGATGACAAAACCGCCAGCCTGGTTGGCCAGATCCATCAGAATCTGCGTGCGCTCGCGGGCCTGACTGTTCTCGTAAGTCACGTCCTGCACGGCAGGATCGTGCTCAATGTCCTTGAAGTGCTGCTCCACGGCCGCGTGGATCGAAACCTCGCGGAAGCTCACACCCAGGTCGCGGGCGAGCGACTCGGCATTCGACTTGGTGCGATGCGTCGTGCCAAAGCCGGGCATGGACACGGCCGTGATACCGGTGCGCGGCAGCCCCAGCGCATCAAAGGCGCGCACGGTCACAAGCAGTGCCAACGTGGAGTCCAGGCCGCCCGAAAGACCGATGACGGCCGCCTTGGTACCCGTATGGGCAAGGCGGGTCTTGAGGCCGGCGGTCTGCAGGTCGAGGATGGTCTCGCAACGCTCGGCCAGGTCGCCATGGTCGGCCGGCACAAAGGGCGCGCGGGGGAAGACACGGTCGATGTCGCAGGCGTTGCGCAGGACGGGAGCCTCGGAGAGTGTGCTCTCAAAAGAGAACTCAACGGTCGTGGCCTCCGGCGCATCGTCCGCGCGCGCCCACGTCGTCGAGCGGCGGCGCTCGGCAACCAGACGGTCAAGATCGATATCGGCGACGGCCATATCGCAGGTAAGCAGTTTGGTGGCGGCGAGCTTGGAGCCATTTTCGTAGATAAGGTTCTCCCCCGCAAAGACCATGTCGGTCGTAGACTCGCCCTCGCTCGCGTCTGCATAGGCATAGGCACAGTACAGGCGCGCACTCTGATTGGAGATGAGGCTGCGGCGGTAATCTGCCTTACCGATAATCTCGTCCGAGGCCGACGGGTTGAGAATCACCGTCGCACCGGCAAGCGCCATCTCGGTCGA
>CAJMPE010000064.1 GCA_905215275.1 uncultured bacterium
CGCCGGCGCCGCCGCCTTGCGGGGAACTGGCATCGGGGCGGGCGGAGCGCTCATCAAACAGCCTGGCGGCGGTACCCTCGTCCATGCCCACGCCGTTGTCGGCCACGGCAATCAGGATTGCGTCGTCGCCGTCTTGATGGACGGTCACATCGATCTGCAGGGCATCGCCATCGCCCATGCCATGCCGCACGGCGTTCTCGACGATGGGCTGGATTACAAAGGCCGGGACCAACGTGTCCTCGACATCCTCGGAGACATCGAAGGTCGCCAGTACGCGGTCCTCGCCAAAGCGCGCCTTCTCAAACGTCAGGTAGCGCTTGGTCTGGGCAACCTCGCGCGAGACCGGGATAAGCGACCCCGAGTTGTCGAGCGTGGCGCGATAGAACGAGGAGAACTCGCGCAGCAGCTCGCGGGCGCGCAGCGGGTCGGTACGCGTAAACGACGCGATGGTGTTGAGCGTGTTAAACAGAAAGTGCGGATTGATCTGCGCCTGCAGAGCACGAACCTCGGCACGTGCCGTGAGCTCCTTTTGTACCTCGAGCTCGTGGATGGCGAGCTGCGTGGACAGGATCTCGGCAAAGCCCGAGGCGAGCGCATACTGGGTACGGTCGACGGCGCGCGGGGTCTTGTAGTAGAACTTGAGCGTGCCGACGGTGCGGTCGCCCACCTTGATGGGCGCGATGATACCGGCGGGAACATGGTTGTGCGAGCCATCCGAACCCACCACGTCCACCACGCGGTTGAACGACTGCACGATGCCGTGCTCAATGACGTAGCGCGTGGCAAGCGTATGGATGGGCGAATCGGGCAGCAGCTTTTCCTCGAACTCGCCCGCGCAGGCCAGCACGTTGCTCTCATCGGTGATGGCAACGGTCATGGCACGTGTCTCGGGCAGAATACGCCGGCACACCAAAAGCGCCGATTCCTGCGTCAGGCCGCCCTTAATGTCCTCGAGCATGGCCGAGGCAACCGAGAGCGTCTCCTCGGTGTACTGGGAGCGTACCGAATCGGGGTTGAGCGTCAAATAGATAAAGATGCACAGGAAGATGCACAGCAGCGCACAGGCGATCACCGTGGCAATCGGCTCAATGCCAGTCGCCAGGGCAAAGATAAAGTACACCAACACGCAAACGGCGCAGACAACGGCGATGATGCGAAAGATTGAAATTGAATTATCGCGCTGGGCGCGGCGGTCGATCATTCAGCCCCCTCCAGGATGCTAATCAGTTGTGCGTCGCGCCAAAGTTCGTCCATGATCTTGGGCCAGAAACTCTGAAAACGCAGGTAGCTTGCGGCGTTTTGGCGGGCATAGGTCTTGGCCTCGTCAATACCATGACGCCAGATGCGCAGATACCCCTCGTGCTCGCGGGTAAACATGCTGCGAACCATGGCGGTCTTGCGCACGCGGTCGTCGAGCTCGCGCGAGATCCACGGACCCGGATAAGGCATGAGTGATGCGGCCGTAACCGGAATGAGCTCCTTTTGGTGCGCAGCGAACGTCAGCTTGGCCCGCTCGTAGTACCAACGGTACACGTCCTGCATAAAGCGCGGCGAGCGCTTCTCGGACTCGGGCGGCAGGTGGCGCACGGTCCACTCGTTGTCGAACCACACGTCATAGCCGAACATGCGCATGTTAAAGAGATAGTCCAGATCCTCGCCGCGGGTGATAAACGGGTCGAAGGCCACGCGCGTAAAGGCGCGGGCGTGCAGAGCCACAAGGCCGCCGCACACGTAATTGGAGCGCGAGATGCGGGTGCCCGAGAGCGCCTTTTTCATCCAGCGATTGAACTCGATACGCTTGGTCCACCAGCGATGGCAAATGCCCACTTTGTCCGTAGGAGCCAGCGGCGACCCGTCGCGATCGTAAAAGTATCCGCTCTTGACTAAAATCGGCAGGCCCTGACGTGTCTGTTGACCCAGTGCATAGGTCGCACGCTTCATAAAGTCGGCATCGATGACGGTCTCGTCGTCATCCAAAAACACAACCGCGTCGTGCCCCAGCACCGCCGCACAGGCAAGACCCATGTTGCGGATGGCGCCGTAGCCGCGCAGGCTCACGCACTCGCCCGAGCCTTTGGGCGCGATCTGCGCCACGCGGTCGGCAACACGCGAAGCCTGAGTATTGGTAACGATGGTGACCTTAAGCGTGGGATGCGCATTAACGATTTCGTGCACGCGATGGGATACGTCGGCCGTGGCAGAAACCGGACAGACCACCAAGAGAATGATGCGCGGAATGTCGCGCACCTGTTCGAGCGAAGTCAGGCAGCGATCGAGTTCCGGGTTGGCGGCATTGAGCGACGTCGAGTGATCGTAGGTGCCAGGAGCGTTTGCTTGGGTATCATCGCCCGCCCAATATGTTGGGATCACAACCGTGGCGTTCATACCTTTACCCTCCTTGCAACACAAAAACGGGGCGCCGCCAAAAACAGGCGACGCCCCGCGACCTAGCTGGTTCCATCATACCCACTTGGGCTAAACATTGTTCGGAAGTCAGAATGATTTATGCGGCTACTTCCAAAAGAGTACTGCAGATAGGCACAATTGCTGTACTGAGCCCGGTTGCCTTACGCCGCCGCCTGAGCCATGCGGGACAGACGGACCAGCAGCACAAAGCCAACAACCAGCAGAACACCAATAGAAAGGACGCCCAGCGACGGGTTGCCGGTCAGCGAGGTGACGACCGACACCAGGAAGGTGCCCATAACGCTTGCATAACGACCAAAGATGTCAAAGAAGCCGTAGTACTCGTTGGACTTTTCCTTGGGGATAATGCGGCCAAAGTAGCTACGGCTGAGCGCCTGCACGCCGCCCTGGAACAGGCCGACCATAATGGCAAGCACCCAAAACTCAAAGGCGGTCTTTAGGAAGAACGCGGCGAACAGCACAATGCCCATATAGGCGGCGACTGCCACCAAGATCATGTTGAGCGTGCCCACGCGGCCGGCGAGCTTGCCGTAGATGATGGCGGATGGAAAGGCCACGAACTGCGTGACGAGCAGCGCCAGGACCAACTGGGTCGAATCGATGCCCAAAGCCGAGCCGTAGCTGGTAGCCATGGAAATGACCGTGTGCACACCGTCGATATAGAAGAAGAACGCGATCATGTAGACCAGCACGGTCTTGTTGTGGGCGATCTCGCGCATGGTGTGTCCGACCTCGGAGAACACACCGCCCACGATGTGGCCGATAGTGTCCTCGGGACCGCGCTCGCGACCGTACTTTTGCTTATAGGTGCGAATGAGCGGCAGGGTAAAGATGAGCCACCAGGCACCAGTGATGATAAACGACAGACGCGTTGCCAGCATGGTGGGGACGCCAAGAGCGGGGCCACCCATGATGAGCGCCAGGCAGATGACGAACGGCACGGTGGAACCGATGTAGCCCCAGGCATAGCCCGAGCTGGACACGGCGTCCATGCGCTCGTCGGTGGTAATGTCGGGCAGCATGGCGTCGTAGAACGTCATAGAAGAGTTAAGGCCGATGGTGCACAGCACGTACACGGTCAAAAATGCCATGGCGGACATTGGGATAGCCTGCGCCAGGCAAAGCACCAGGCCCGTGAGGAAGAAGCCCAAGAAGAACTTGATCTTGTTGCCGGCGTAGTCGGCAAGCGCGCCCAGAATGGGCATGAGCATGGCGATGACCAGCGAGGCGATCGTCTGCGCATTGCCCCAAGCGACCACCAGGTCGGCCGAGGAAGCGCCGGTATTGATGGCGTTAAAGTAAATGGGCACCACCGAGGTATTGAGCAGCACAAGGGCCGAATTGCCCACATCATACATAACCCAGTTACGCTCGAGCTTGGTGTATTTCATGGACAGGGACCCTTCGTATTCGCCCGATATGCAGTTAGTTCATCGTACCCCAATTGTCCAGAACCGCCGGTAAGGATTCGGCAAAGGGGCACGCACGGGCCCTATTCCTCGCGGTCGAACTCCTCATCGGCATTGAGCACGCGACCGCTGTAGTTGACGCGACTGGTCACGGCATCCATGTCACCGGTCTCGATAAAACGTGCGACCGTGCACTCGTAATCGACCAGCGCGCGATCAAAGACCTCGGGGAAACTCTCGTTCGAGACCTCGTCGGTAAAGGGATTCTTCCATGTCAGATGGCCCAGGTTACCGGTGCGCTCGGGCAGCTCCGTCGTCACGCGATGGGCAAGGCCGTCGAGCAGCGAGTAGTCGTGCACCAAGCCCTCAACCAGCGAGATCGCGCGCGTCTTTGCGGAGCCGGCCGGCTCAATCGCGCGGTAAAGTCGCTGCATATTGGCAACGGCAGCACCGTACTCCCCCGCCGGAATGTCAATGCCGTACACGCGTCCGGCAACATAGCTCATCAGCACGCCGGCCACGCGATTGATGCGATCGGTGGTGACGATCTCGCCCGCCGGCGGGTAATCGTCGACCGTAGCGCCATCGCGTTTAAGCTGCAGCATCAGTACATCCAGGTCGCTCTCGATCACGGCATGGACCTGACTGCTCGAATCCTCAAGCTCTGAATCGGACTCCACGATGCCAAACTGCTGCTCATAGACAAAGGGATGGGCGTTGCGGTCGAGCACGTAATGAGACAGCAGGCCCAACGCAAAGGCGCGACCCAAGCTGGCATCGCGCGGCTGCAGGTGCGACACGCCGTCGCGCAGGCACGCGAACTGGCGAGACATGCGCGACCGATGCATGACCTGCGCCAGCAGCGTGCAGTCGGAAACACGCGGTGTCAGAATGTGAAAGAAAAACGGGTCGGGGCCTTGGTTGCCCAAGATAAAGGCAATGCGCTCTTCATCGGACGTGATGACGCCCTGCGGAAGACGGTCGATGCTTTCCTCGCCAAACAGATGATGGGTGATAAGCGCGGGCATAATGATCCTTTCGATTTCATTCGATGCCACCCATTATGCCCACCGCGCGCCCATGCCAAACCTGCGATGGTAAACGACGGCACGCAAGCCTCTTACGCAAGCCCCAGGTGCGACTTGACCTCGGCGGCACGACGACGGGACACCGGTACCGTCGAGTTCACGCGGTCGAGCCTGAGCTCCATCAACCCCGTGGAGCCAATCTCAACATTGTGCACGTCTTCCAAATTGACCAGGTAGCTGCGATGAACGCGAATAAAGCCCTCGGAGTCCAAGCGACGCTCGAGCGAAGAGATCGACTCATTGATCAGGTACGTTCCCTCGGCGCAGATGGCGTTGCAAAAATCGGCGCGCGCCTCAAAGTAGCAGACGTCTGCGGCGGGAATGAACACCTTTTTGCCCCCGCGGTCCACCGTCAGACGCAAAGGCTGGCGCGGAGCATGGATAACACGACGGGCACCCAAGGCTGCCTCGATCTTGTCGAGTGCCTTTGACAGGCGTGCGTCCTCGACCGGCTTGACGACATAGTCGACCGCATCGAGGTTATACGCATCAGCGGCAAATTCGGCAAACGCCGTCACAAACACCACAACCGGCGGCGTCTTTAGGTTCTGCAGCGTCTCGGCAAGCTCAATTCCCGAGCGACCGGGCATGGTAATGTCTAAAAACAGCACGTCGGGCTTGTTCGACAGAATCGACTCCACGGCTTCGGTGACATTGCCCGCCTCGGCAATCTGACCCACACGCGCATCCTTTTCCAACAGATAGCGTAGCTCAGCCCTAATTGGAGGTTCGTCATCAACCACCAGGATGTTCCAGCCTTCGGACATATGCGCTTCCCCTCTTTTTCTCTCAATCCAACCGCGTGCTACACCGTTAGCGGCGCCGGCTCATGCGGCTCGCCGTTCAACTCAACGATGACCTGCGTTCCCACGCCCTCCTGGGACTTCACGCGCATGCCGGAATCTTCTCCGTAAAAGAAATGGATGCGCTGAAGCACGTTGAAGAGCGCCAGGCCGCAACCTCGCTTGACGGAGCCGTCGGCGGTAATGCTCTCGGGTTCCTCTCGGCGATGCTGCTCAAACAGATGCGCGCAGACTTCTTCGCTCATCCCGATGCCGTCATCTTCGACGATGATCTCCAAGCCGTCATCGGTCTCAAAAGCCCTAACACGAATAGAAAGCGGCTCGGTCTCGCGCTGCGCATGCTTGATGCAGTTTTCGAGCAGCGGCTGCAAGATAAACGGCGGTACCAGGCTGTCGTGCACCTCAAAGTCGATGTCGACCGAAACGCGCAGACGGCCGTCGCCATACCGGGCCTGCATAAGATTGATATAACGAGTACCCTGTTCCACCTCGTGCTCGAGCGTGGTGAGCGTATCGGAGTCAGAAAGCGTCTGACGGTAATAATTGGAAAAATCGATGAGCAACGATCGCGCCTTGTCGGGCTCGGTTCGAACGAGCGACACGATCGTGCTAATGGTATTGAATAGAAAATGCGGGTCGACCTGCGACTGCAGGGCGCGAAGCTCAACGCGGGCCGTGAGCTCGTCCTGGCGCTCGAGCTCAAAGCTGGCGAGCTGCGTGGAAATTAGATCGGCAAAACCCGAGGCAAGGGCCGTCTGGCGCATATCAATGCTGCTCAGGCGGGGATAGTACAGCTCGAGTGTGCCCACGCAATGCCCGCGCACGGTAAGCGGCGCGACAATGCCGGCGCGCAGGCGGGGAAAATAACCGCCCGTCTCATTGGAGGTGTCGCGCGAAAACACGCTCTGCTCGCCCGTCTCAATCACACTGAGCGTGGTCTTGAGCACGACCGGGGTGCCGGCGGGGCACTTTGCCGAGTCCTCGCCCCAGCTTGCCAACACCTGCTTGCCGTCGGTAAAGCAGATGGCAGAGGCGATGGTCTCGGACAGGATAATTTTAGAGGCGCCCAGGGCCGCTTCGGGCGTAAGGCCGCGCGACGTGTAGGCGAATATTTTTGATGCGATGGCGAGCGTACGGTCGGTTGCGCTCGATGTGAGGTCGTCGGGAACGACAAAGACGTACGAGAAGAAGAAGCACAGCATGACCAAACCGGCAATG
Source organism: uncultured bacterium (assembly GCA_905215275.1). Classification (GTDB taxonomy): domain Bacteria; phylum Actinomycetota; class Coriobacteriia; order Coriobacteriales; family Coriobacteriaceae; genus Collinsella. The sequence continues at coordinate 6,946 of CAJMPE010000064.1, forward strand.
ACGACAACGGCCGGAACGGGATTGGGATTATCGGTTAGATCCCAGATGAGCAGCAGGATAAGCAGTGGAACGACAATACCGAGCAAGATGGCTTGAACCACATGCTGAGCGGTACGAAAGACCTTGGTAGAGTTGTAGCTCTTGCCCAGAATCAGCCTATTGAGATCCACTGTCATCTCCTTCTTACTGACGCACCCCATAGCAATAAAGAGGGCCGCAAGCGACCCTCTCCATTGCATTATGCAATCAAATACTGTGTTTTACATCAAGCCATCGATGAACGGTAGCTTAGGCGCTGTACTTGTTTGCCTCGCCGAAGGTGCCGGCCTCGACAATCCAGCCGTCCTTCATGATGACGTCCATGTTGTCGGTGTTGAGCACGTGGATGTCGGCGGCGACGTCACCGTTGACGACCAGCAGGTCGGCGCACTTGCCGGCCTCGATGGAACCGGTCTCGTCCTCGATGTGGCACATCTTGGCACCGTTGAGGGTGGCACAGGTGATGGTCTCGACCGGGGTGAAGCCGATCTTGTCGACGAACTCGTACATCTCCTCGATGGAGCAGGTGCCGTACGGGGTGACGAAGGAGAAGGAGTCGGAGCCGATCGTCATGACGACGCCGCGCTTCTTGGCCTCGCGCAGGCAGTCGTAGTTGCGCTGCAGCTCCTTCTCGACCAGGGTGCCCTCGTACTTGTCGTGCAGCTCGGGGACGTAGACGGGCGGATAGGTGGCGTACCAGGTGGGCAGGAAGGCGATCGTCGGGGTGAAGAAGGTGCCCTGCTCGGCCATGAGGTCCATGGTGCGCTCATCGATATCAAAGCCGTGAATCAGCTGCTCGCAGCCAAAGCGAACGGAATCGTAGGCAGCGGCGTGGTTGTTGTAGCAGTGGCTCCACACGGGGATGCCGACCATCTTGGCCTCTTCGACCACGGCCTGAATCTCCTCGGAGCAGTAGTGCTGGTCGCGGCCGGAGTCCCAGCGCCAGATGCCGCCACCGGTAGCCCAGATCTTGATGGCATCGGGGTTCTCGCGCAGGCGACGACGGACGGCCTTGCGCAGATCCCAAGGACCGTCGACCTGATCGCCCCAGGGGTGCGATTCCTTGTTGAGCTCCTGGCTGCAGTGGTGAGAGTCGCCGTGGCCGGCAACGCGGCAGAAGCCAAGGCCGGTGGCCAGAACGCGCGGGCCCTTGAAGACGCCCTTGTCGATGCAGTCACGGATCTGGATACCAAAGCGGCCGATCTCGCAGACGGTGGTGAGGCCGTGGGTGAGGCAGTCGTAGGCCTGCTTGACGGCGACGGCCTGCTTCTCGAGGAGCGGTTGCATGACCCAGTCGGTGTCATCGTCGGTCAAGTTGCCCGAGAAGTGCAGGTGGGTGTCGATCAGGCCGGGAAGGACGGTCTTGCCGGCGGCGTCGATGACCTCAACGCCCTCGGGAAGGTCCTGCATAGCGCCGGCGTACTCGATCTTGCCGTTGTCGTCGACGAGAACGAGGGAGTTCTCGACCGGCTCGGCACCGGTACCGTCGATGAGCTTGCCGCCAACGATTGCATACTTAGTGGACATGGTTCCTCCTTATGGATCCATATAGTGGGCGAGGCCGTGTTGGGTTAAGGCCTCACAAAGCTACCCAAGTGGTGCCGGGTTCGGTGCGCGGGAGAGAGGATACCGCGCACCCGATCCGCCCCGGCTAGGCGTTACTTTTTGCGGGAATTAGTGAAAGCCATGAGGGCCAGGCCAATAGCCAACCAGCCGATTACGATGCTCCACTCCACCATGTTGAGGGAGGCGGGAGAGAACGGAATCACGAGCAGGCCGATGATGATGGCGCAGGCAGCGATAGCGAGGCCGATGCCAAACTTGCCGCCGGGCACCTCGTAGGGACGAGGCAGGTCGGGCTCGGTGAAGCGCATGCGCAGGCAAGCGAGGGCGACCATGCCGCAGGAGAAGATGAAGGCGAGAGCCGACACGTTGGTCAGAGGAATGAGCATGTTCTTGCCCAGGAATGGACCGATGACGGTGATGACGCCCAGAACGACGCAGGCGAGCTTGGGAGCGCCGGACTTGGGGTCGACCTCGGCGAATTTCTCGGGCAGCTGGCCCTTGCGGCCCATGGCGAGCATGATGCGGCTCGTGGCGCCGTAGAAGGAGTTCATCGGGCCCATGGGTCCAAGCGTGGCGATGACGAGCATGGCCAGGTACAGGAGCATGTTGATGCCCTTGAGGCAGGCAAGCGCGGGAACCGGGCTCTTAACAAACTCATGCCAGTCGAGAATGGTGCCGAACGAGTAGATGCAGACCATGTAGAAGCCGCCGGCGGCCAGCAGGGCCAGGGAGATGATCTTGCCGAACTTGTTCCAGTTGAGGCCCTCGGCTGCCTCCTCAGCCTGCTGAGGAATGGTGTCGAAACCGGCGTAGAAGAACGGGGTCAGAACCAGGACCGACACGATGCCGGCGAACAGGCTGGCGCCCTCGGTAGCGGCCTTGCCGCCGCCAGCGCCGGTGACCTGGGAGAACACGGGTATATAGAGGGCAGGCTGGAGAATGGCAGGCTGCGCGTTTCCTTTGTACCTTTTGCATCCAGATCCTATCAGCAGCTTCTTCTCACTGTA
>CAJMPE010000065.1 GCA_905215275.1 uncultured bacterium
GGCAGATGTAGCCGAGCCGTGGCTCGTCGCTCAAACCGGGCACGGTGACCATGAGGTTGCGGCGTCCGGGGAGCACCTCGATCTCCTCGACCCGCATAGCATCGAGTGCCGGGTGGTTCAACCGTGCCAGCCGTTCCTCAACCAGCGCTTTGATATACCGCTCAATTTCATCCTCATACGCGCCTGGGTCTGAGCTGTCGATCCGCACAAGCTCCTGCGCGAGCCGCCAGGCAAAGTCCTTGTCAACCATATGCAACCTCACAATCAGTTTGTTTTCAAAACCGATTGTAAGCCTCCCGAGAGATCCGTGACGTGCGCGTAGCAGTATTTACCGTTCGCAGGCCGAGCGGGCTCGTTTGCCGTCCGAGCGGGCTCGCAAACGACGTAGCGGGTACGTACCCTTCATGGACGACATGCTGTGCGACATATCTGCCTTTCGGTATCACCGGATACCTCCACAGGTTTTGGCAATAATGCCGGACCTGCCCGATTCTGTGGACGATTCACGCAGGGAGCGTCTTTGTGAGCATCCGCTCGTCAAGCATTTCCTGGGCACCCCATTACACGTGTTGGCGCAGGGCAGCTGCGGACGTAAGGGCGATCGCATTGTCAGGCATGTTTGGAACGGGGAGAGGCCGTTTGGCTCCGTGCGGCAGACAGAGTTTGGCCTCGATGTTGCGTCCCCACTCTTTACCCTGCTGACCCTGGCTTCCTCGGTTTCAAACGAGCGTTTAATCATGTGCATGTATGAGATGTGCGGCACCTTTGCCGTGTGCAAGATTGCGTCTCAGATAAAGTCGGCACTTGTGCAGGCATATGGGGGCCAGTGGGGTGACGCACGGTCGGGCTGGGAAAACGTAAAGGATACCTCGGGGAATCCAACAGACTTGTGGAAACGACCGCCCTTGATCGAGCTCTCTGAGCTTGCAGAGTTCGTCGATAAGATCCGGGGGCTCCGCGGCGCCAAATCGTTCATACGAGCCGCGAAATGCATTACGGGGATGGCAGCATCGCCGCTCGAGGTCCAGGCTTCGATGCTGTTTGGCCTTACGAGGCTGCGCGGCGGCGAAGGGCTGTACCTCACCAATAACGTTGAGATTCGTATGACGCGCAGCGCCCGCCTGATTTCGGGTCTTGATAGGCGCTATGCCGATATCCTGCTGGCAAATAAGGACGGCAGCCGAGAGTGTCTGGTTGAATGCCAAGGTAAAGCCATTCACGGATCCATAGAATCCAAGATTTCGGACTCCGATCGAACGACTGCCCTGCAAGCGATGGGATATCCCGTCGTTCTGATGACTTATGGTCAGCTGGCCGACTCCGATGCCTTCCGCGTGGTGATGGAGCTCATCATGTCCTATCTCGATGTGCCGCTGAAAGACAAGACGCCGCGGCAGCAGGAGCTCGAACGGCGGCTTCGTGAAGAGATTTTTATCGATTGGGCGGGAATGTAGTCGTGCAGGTGGAAAACGGCCGCATGAATTAGAGTTTTGGGCGCGAAAAAGGGTTCAGTTTCGCCTTGGAATTGGCTTTAAAATTGCTATCCAGAATAAGTTATTTCGGAAAATCGACAGTCATCTTACATTCGGCACATAGAGATCGATTTTTACCTACTAAAGCCCCTGATAAAGCTGTTTATCAGAGCAGGTGCGCTCAGTGATTTGGGTATGACTGTCGATTATCCGAAAAAACTTGTTCTGGATAGCATTTTAAAACCAGCCGGAGCAACGAAATCGGCCCCCGTTTCGTGAAAACGGGGGCCGAATGGGCTTCACGGCCTGCCTGACAGGCTTGGTGCCGGCGCTATTTGATCACGCGCACGCGATACATCGACGGAATCTGCTTGAGCGCCTCGATGGTGCTGCTGTTCAGGTGCTCGTCGGTGTCGAACATGGTGTAGGCGTTCTCGCCAGCGGACTCGTTGGTCATACGCTGCACGTTGGCGTTGTCCTTGGCCAGGATGGCCGTGATCTGGCCAATCATGTTGGGCACGTTGGCGTGCAGGCAGGCGATGCGGCTCGCGGCGCGCGCCTTGCCCATGCTGCAGGCGGGGTAATTAACGGAGTGGACGATGTTGCCGTTCTCCAGGTAATCCTTGAGCTCGCTGATGGCCATATCGGCGCAGTTGGCCTCGGCCTCGCCGGTGCCGGCGCCCGAGTGCGTGGTGATAAACGTGTTGGGCATCTTGACGGTCTTGGGCGTGGCAAAGTCGCAGCTAAACCAGCTGAGCTTGCCCTCGCGCAGGGCAGCATCGACGGCGTCCTCGTCAATGATGGTCTCGCGCGCGTAGTTGATCAGCACGGCGCCCGGGGCCAGCAGGTTAATCTGCTCGGTGCTGATCATGCCGATGGTGTCGGCCTTGCTGGGCACGTGCACGGTGAGGTAGTCGCAGCCGCGGCAGAGGTCCTCGAGCGTGCCCACGCGCTGCACCTCGCGGCTCAGCACCCATGCGTGCTCAACGGAAATGAACGGATCGTAGCCGTAGACGTCCATGCCCAGATCGACGCAGGCGTTGGCGACCTTGGAGCCCACGTTGCCCAGGCCGATGACGCCGATGCGCTTGCCCTTGAGCTCGCGGCCCACAAAGGCCTTCTTGGCTTTCTCGGCATCGACCTGGATCTCGGGGTCGTCGGCGTTGTCGCGCACCCAGTTCATCGACTGCACCACGCCACGGCTCGAAAGCACCAACATGCCCAGGACGAGCTCCTTGACGGCGTTGCTGTTGGCACCGGGGGAGTTAAAGACCACGACGCCCTTCTTGGCGTACTCCTCGACGGGGATGTTGTTGACGCCGGCGCCGCAGCGGGCGATGGCGCGGATGCCCTCGGGCAGCTCGTAGCCGTGCAGGTCGGTCGAGCGCATCAGGATCGCGTCGGCCTCTTCGGCGGTGCTTACAAACTCGTAGCCCTCGCCAAACTCGACCTTGCCGTCTTTAGTGATGTCGTCGATGGTCTTAATCTTACGCATGGAAAAACTCCTTAGCAGGTTTTGATCTAAACAGGGTGGTCTGAGGTGGCTGGTCGGCCCGCGTGTTGCGGGCTAGTTAGATCGCGGACTCAAACTATGCTGCGCCTCGAAGTCCTTCATGTACGTGGCCAGCGCCTGTACGTCCTCCATGGTGACGGCGTTGTACACGCTGGCGCGCATGCCGCCGACGAGGCGATGGCCCTTGACGTTTTGGATCTGGTGCTCTGCCGCGCCCGCGACAAAGGCGGCGTCGAGCTCGGCATCGCCGGTACGGAACGTGACGTTGGCGATGGAGCGACTGTCTGTCTGCGCGGTGCCGTGGAATAGTTTGCTGTTCTCGAGCAGGTCGTAGAGCAGGTTGGCCTTGGCCCAGTTGCGCTCGGCCATGGCTGCGAGCCCGCCGGTCTGCTCGACCCAACGGAACACCTTGCCGCACACGTAGATGCCAAAGGTGTTGGGCGTGTTGAGCATGGAGCCCTTGGCGGCCTGGGTCTTAAGGTCCAGGTACTGCGGCGTCTGCGCAAAGGCGGGGCCTTCGGCGATCAGGTCGTCGCGCACGATAACCACGGTGACGCCCGCGGCGCCGGCGTTTTTCTGCGCGCCGGCGTAAATGAGCCCGTAGCGCTCAACGTCGAGCGGCTGCGACAGAAAGCAGCTCGAGACATCGGCGACCAGCGGCACGTCGCCGCAAGCGGGCAGCTCGTGGTACATGGTGCCAAAGATAGTGTTGTTCTGGCAGATGTAGACGTAGTCGAGTCCGTCGCCCGCGGCCTCGGCGGCAATGCACGCGTTGATGTCGGCCATGGTGGGAATGCGGTCGAAGTTGGTGTCCTCGGAGCTCGCGAGCAGCACGGCCTCGCCGTACTTGGCGGCCTCTTTGTACGCCTTGTTGGCAAAGTTGCCGGTCACGACGTAGCCGGCGCGGCCACGACGCATGAGGTTCATGGGGATGCCCGCAAACTGCAGTGTGGCGCCGCCCTGCAAAAATAGGACACGGTAGTTGTCGGGGATGCTCAGCAGGCGGCGCAGAGTTGCCTCGGCGTCGTCGATGATCTGCTGGTACATGCTAGATCGATGGCTCATCTCGAGCACGGACATGCCGCAACCGCGGTAGTCCATCATCTCGTCGGCGATCTCGGCGAGCACGCTTGTGGGCAGTGCGGCCGGGCCAGCTGAGAGGTTGTGCACACGTGCCATCTTCTAGTCTCCCTCGTAGTCGTTTGAACGTTCGGGATACTTTAGCACAGTGGAGCGCCAGGCGCGACCGCATCACGGTAAAACTCGAGTGCGCCGCTATGATTTACAGGATGGTTACATGGGGGAGAGGTGACCTTACTCCTCAGGCAAATCCAAATCTGCGAGCGAAGACATGAGGTTCTCTAGGCGCTTGATCTCTTCGCCGCAAATTAGCTACCTCCTGCCCGCTACGACGCCAGTGTGGCAATGACGGCTTCGTCGCCGGCGTATATTAGGGTGTTGCCATCGGGAATGATCGTTTGGCCGTCGCGCTTGAGCATCACCACAATAAACGGATGCTTGCCTCGCGGCACGTCGCGCAGGCGCTGGCCGGCCAGGCGACCGTGGGGCGTCACGGTGACCTCACGCAGCGTAACCTCGGCACGCTCTTCAAACGTCGGGGCAGCCATCACCAATAGGTCGCCTTCCTCAATCACGGTATCGCCATTGGGCAGTACCGGGTGCGCCCCGTCGCGCAGCACCAGGACTACGAGCATATCTGTGGCGCTGCCAATGTCCGCGAGCGAGCGTCCGGCAAACGGATGTCCAGCGCCCACCTTGAGCTTTACAAACGACATGCCGTCTTCGTCGCGGTAGTCGTTAAAGGTGCGGCGCACGTCGCCGGTCGCATCGATCATATCGAGCTTCTTCGCCACCGCCGGCAGCAGCGAGCCCTGCACCACAATGCTCGACACGGCAATCACAAATACCAGGTCAAACAGGTCGTGACCGCCAGGAACACCGGCCACCACGGTAAAGAGGCTAAACACGACCGATGCCGCGCCGCGCAGACCCGCCCAGCTTACGAGCGCAACCTGGCGAGGGTTCGTCTTAAAGGGCGCTAGGAGCACGCCGACGGCGATGGGGCGGCTCACAAAGAGCATAAACGCCATGAGCGCCAGGCCCGGCAGCAGCATCTGCGGCAGGCGTGCGGGCGTTACGAGCAGGCCGAGCAAGAAGAAGATCGTCATCTCGGCCATCTCGGTGAGGGTATCGAAGAAGTGCGCCATCTCGACCTTGCCGGTGATGTCGCTCGCACCCAGCACAATGCCGGCCAGGTACACGGCCAAAAATCCGTTGCCGCCCAGGTAGCTCGGCAGCGCGTAGGCGACGATGGCCACGGCGAACAAAAAGATGGTCTGCGCGCCCTCGGCCGTTGCGTGCGCGCGTTCAATCAGGCGGCCCGCCGCCCAGCCGATGGCGAGGCCCAGGCCCACGCCCAAGATAATCTGCTTGGCCAGCAGTGCGGGAATGTTGATGTCGCCGCCGGCCGCGAGTGTGGCGAGCACGGCGGTGAGCATATAGGCGACGGGATCGTTGGAGCCCGATTCGACCTCGAGCAGCGAGTCGGTGCCGCCCCTCAGCGACAGGCTGTGCTCGCGCAGAACGCTAAAGACGCTGGCCGCGTCGGTGGACGCCACGACCGATCCCAACAGCAGGCCGCCGATCCAGTCGAAGCCCAGTACAAAGTGGGCGAACACGCCGGTGATGCCTGCGGTGATGACGACGCCGAGCGTGCTCAGCAGCACCGCCGGCGCGGCGACGGGCTTGGCGCGGTCGATATTGGTGTTAAAGCCGCCGTAGAACATGATGAATAGCAGCGCCGTGCTGCAGACGGTTTCGGTGAGCGCGTAGTCGCTAAAGTCGATGTGTGCCGGGCCGTTGACGCCCAGCAGCATGCCGAGTGCGATAAAGATGAGCAGGGTGGGGAAGGGGAGTTTTTTGCCGACGGGTTTGATGGTCAGGCACAAAATGATGACGAGGCCGATAAAGAGAAGGATCTGGTTCATGGATGGTGTCCGCTCCTGGGTGGTTGGCGTGGCACGGTCAGTTGTCTGCGGTTATTTGTACCCAAAGATGGTGGGTTTATGGGGTTGGATTGCGGGCGTGCGCGATATCGTCATAGACGGCTGCCGTCTTTGCCTCTGCTCGGAAACCCTTTCCAGCTTTATTGCAACGGAGTACAATGAGTAACATTTAAGTTCAACTTGAAGTTTTAGTTGCGGCGTCGGGCTTCGGCCGCAATGCAAGGAGAGGCGTACCATGGCGATCTATGTGACATCTGATGCTCACGGGCACGTGCGTGCGCTTGACGAGGCCCTGTCTAAGATCTCGTTGACGTCCGACGACACGCTGTACGTGCTGGGCGACATGATCGATCGTGGGCCCGATCCGGTCGGCGTTATTAAGCTCGTACGCTCGCTGCCCAACGCCCGCGTGCTCAAGGGCAATCACGAGCAGATCATGCTCGATGCCATCATTGGCCAGGATCCGCTCGATGCCGAGACCTGGGATATCAACGGTGGCTGGACGACGCGCGAGCAGCTCAACGACATGGAATTTGAGGCGTACGAGGAGCTCGTGCGTTGGATGGCGACGCTGCCGCTCTATGCGGTGGCCGAGACTGACGAGCGTCCGTACCTGCTGGTGCATGCCGGTATCCAGACCGAGGCGGCGCGGGCGTTTTTGCTTGAACATGGGGTTGATTGTGCCGATGGTGCGGGAGCGGTGGATGCCGATCGCGAGCTACTGCAGCAGATGCTTGCGGTGCAGTCGTCCGATGACTTGCTGTGGATTCGCCATGGCTATTGGGATGCGTCGACGGGGCTGCTTTCTGCCGAGGGCAAGGGCCCGGTCGTGGTGAGCGGCCACACGCCCACGGTGTCGCTTGGACGTTATTGCGAGGTCGGCGGCCTGGCGGGACTCGATGAGGAGTCGGGCCGCGGGCGGATTGTGCGGCTGGGCGGCGAGGATACCGCCGGCGTACCCGATCGCATCGACATCGACTGCGCCGCCGCCACGGGCTCCGAGTTCGGCCGCGTCGGGATCCTGCGCCTGGACGACGGGGCCGAGTTCTACGCAAGCATTCTGCCCGGTGAATAATCGGCGCACAGGGTAGCTAATTTGGGACGGGGCTTAATTGACTGCTTTTACCCTTCTGCCCATCAAATGATTTTTCTGGGACGGGGATTTAATAATCATTTGGCTGCCCGCTGGCTAAGTGAGTAGGCTTTTTTGGAAATGCCGAGCAGCCGGCAAATTTGCCTCAACAAAACCGCAGGTCATTGACTTGTGTTTTGCCGGTGTGGTCAGGGATTCGGCAAAAGTCTACTCACTTAGTTCTGCGTGTCGCAAATCGTCCGCAACGAGACCCCAGCTGGGGTGATTCCATCGCAAATTCCGGTGATCGGGCAGCTAATTAGGCGCCGTATGGGTTGCGGTCGCGTTCGATGCGTTGGCGGATGTGGGCGTACTCGATGATCAGTAGCACCAGGAGCAGGGCCATGATGGCTAGGTAGCTCACCACAGCGCCCATCAGACCCAGCAGCTTAATCAGGATCACCGGCACCACCACGCTTACGGCGAAGCAGATCAGGTAGATCTTGGTGACGTCGCCGGCGTGGCGCAACACCGTGATGATGGCGTAGATAAAGTCGATTGCCGCGGTGACGCCGCCGGCGACAACCATTGGCAGTGCCAGCGTGCGGTAGAGCTCAAAGTTGAGGCCGTACATAAAGCTCATGATGGGGATGCCGGGGCCTGCCATAAATGCGGCGCATGCTCCGGTAATGACCACGATCAGTGCCATAACGGCAACAATAATCAGGTCAAAGCGGCGACGCTTGCGCGGATTCGCCCAAATGCTCGACAGACGCAGGAGCTGCGGTTTATAGATAAATCCAATGCTCAGCAAAATGGCCTGCGCCGGAAAGAACAGTGCATTAAAGTACAGCTGATACTTGTAGGCCAGCGTGCCTTCCATCACGAACTTGGGCATGCTCTCGATAAGGTTGAACAGGAACAGCGCACCAAAGAGCGGGGCGCACTGGACAAACAGGTGGCCGACCTCGCGCAGGCTCATGCGGCGTGATTTTTCGGTCTCGAGCAGGGCGAGCGGGGCGGTGACCAGCACGAGCGAGGCAATAGCGGTGACACCCATGGCCATGGCCGCGATGGGCATGCTGCGCGTGAGGAACAGTGCCACGCTAAAGACCGCGATGACGCCGGCGGAACGCAGCGTTTGGCTCATGCCGGCCAAATAGAGCTTGTCGGCCTGCTGCAGGCGGCCCTCGTACACGTCGGCGATGCCGTCGATCACCTTATAGAGGTAGACGCCCAGGCCGATTGTGGCCATCTGCGCATCGTAGCCGCGGGCGCTGCTGTATACCAGGCCGCATGCCAGCGCGAGCGCTCCACAGAGCCAGCGGTTGAGCTGGTAGGAGGCGAAGGAGGTTTTTTCGTCGATGTCCGAGACCTGAAAGTTGCGCACGCCGTAGTTGCACGCGATCATGATGAGCGTGCCGGTGACAAAGGCGATGGAGAACTTGCCGGCCTCCTCGGCGCCCACGAGCTGCGTCGACACAATGGTGAGCAGCGGAAACGCCAAGCCCCACACGGCGGTGCCGAGGGTGTTCCAAAGATAGTCGCGACTGGTGGCGTGCTCCTCGTATTCCGCTTCCTGCATGGAGAAGCCGCCGCCGTAGACGGCGCCGAGCAGACGGTTCCACCAGGCATTGACCATGCGGCGGATGGGGCCGGGTTGGCGATCGCGCTCGCGGCGACGGCGTGTGGCCTGGCTGCTGTCGGGGCCGCCGGCGTTGCGCTGACTCAGCTCTTGGATGCGTGCGAGTTCCTCGGCAGTGTGCGAGGCAGGGAAGAGGCCGTTCTCGATGCGTCCGCCCTGCCCGTGCGCTCCGCCCGATACGGCGGGGTCGGCGACGCCATTGCGGCGGGCGATGGCGCGGCGGATGCTATCGAGGGGCGTGATGCTCAAGGCGGTTCCTTTCTCTTACTGCGCTCTAGTATAGTCGCGGTGGTGTCCATTCGTGTTTTTGAACAGGTTGTTCAAAAATTTCGGCGGGCGGCTGTAATTTGTCGGTAAACGTGCGGTATCCTCTTAAAGTTTTGTGACCCCCCGATGCCGCTTGCGCGGTACCAAGGAGTTTTTACCCATGGATGTCGCTGCGTTTTTGCTGGCTCTTGTGCCGATCATCTGGCTCGTCGTGATGCTGCTGTGCTTTAAATGGCCGGCTTGGAAGGCCGCCATTGGCTCGTTTGCCCTTTCGTGCGTGCTCGCCTTTGCGTGGTGGCATCTGCCGGCGGCGCAGATAGCCACGGCCTCGCTTGAGGGCTTTTTGATGGCCATATGGCCCATCGTGCTCGTGATTATCGCCGCGGTGTTCACGTATAACCTGTGTGTGCGCACGGGCGCCATGGACGTGATCGGCAGCATGATTACCTCCATCAGCAGCGATCGTCGTCTGCTGGCGCTGCTCGTGGCCTGGTGCTTCGGCGGTTTTATGGAGGGCATGGCCGGCTTC
>CAJMPE010000066.1 GCA_905215275.1 uncultured bacterium
CCCGTCTTATACCTCAGTTAGCTATTAAACCCATTAAACTTTAGATAGCTCATCAGGTACGCCTTCGAAACGAAGGACGATACCGCACTGCGTACGAGCAACGACTCGCGCGTAACCTGATGCGCGGTATCGGGCACGGGAGTCTGCTCAACGGAAAAAGCCGCTCGAATCGATGCCTCAAGCTGATCGACTACATAATCGAAAGCAGTCGGAGCGTCGTAGCTCAAGCGCTGAATATTAAAGAGCGCCTGAACCGCAGCGATGGGCAGCACCTGCTTAAAAATACAAATGGCGATGAGACGCGCAATCTGCTCACGGCCATACTGCTTTTTAACCGGCGCGGGAACGAGGCCAACCTTCACGTAGTTATTGATCATCGATGGCGTGATAACGGGCTGCTCTACGCAAATCGAAAGCGGCTCCATCCACAGTTCGATGTACTCAATGACCTGGTCACGGTAGAGCGTTACGTTGGGCAGCTGGTCATAACGCGACAGGCTCAACGCGTTGAGGTTACGCACCATATCGGATTGAATAAATGCATCCGGCAGCACCGTCGGCTGAATATCCTCCGGTTTAATGCTGACCGATGTATCGGACATCGGGATAACATGTTTAACGTGGTTCATAAGAGGCCTCCGTTCGTTTTCTATATTGTATTCTAGGTAATCTAGTTTTGGATACCACATAGCCGCCAAGAAAAAGTGGTTGGACTGTACATTGATGCACCGTCAAACCACTTTGTTTAAAGATAGCAACCTTACATAAGATATATTATCGTACTTATCCGCGTAGGAAAGCGTATGCGCTGGTTGCGGCTATGGCTCCGTCCGAAGCGGCGGTCACAACCTGGCGTAAGCGCTTGGAACGGATATCGCCGGCTGCGAATAATCCGGGTGTACGGGTGGCCATCGAATCGTCGGTAAGGATGCCGCCGTCGGGAGCCAGATCGACTAGATGCTCAACAAGCTCGGTATGTGGCTGCGTCCCCGTAAAGACAAAGATGCCAAAAGAGCCAGGTTCAAAGGACTCAGTGTACAGTTCACCAGTCGCATTGTCCTTGAACGTGATGGTCGTGGGCATCACTTCGCCAGAAAGCTCAACAATACTAGTTTGGTACCTAACTGAAATATTGTCCTTAGCAAGCACCTTATTCACAACGCCCTCGGGTGCACGGAACTGATCGCGACGCAGCACGATGGTCACGCTGCTGGCAATGTCGGACAGGAACAGCGCCTCCTCGCATGCCGAATTGCCGCCTCCGATAACAAAGACCTGCTTGCCACGGAAGAACATGCCGTCACACGTCGCGCAATACGAAACGCCACGACCGCGATACGTGTCCTCGCCAACAAAACCCGCAGGACGCGGCGTGGCGCCCATGCACGCAATGACGCTCTTGGCCACCGTGTCGCCCATATCATGATGGATGGTAAATTGAGCCGCATCGGCATCGTAATCGACGCCTGTTACCATACTCCATTCAACCTGAGCCCCCAGGCCTTCAGCATGCTGTTGGAACCGCTCACCAAGTTCGGCGCCGCTCAGCAGTGGAATACCAGGATAATTCTCAATCTCGTTGCTCGTGGCAATCTGTCCGCCCGACATGCCCTGCTCAAGGACAGTCGTCGTCAGGTTGGCGCGCGCCGCATAAATGGCGGCAGCATAGCCCGCAGGGCCGCCACCGATAATCGCAACATCGATTGTCTGATCGGTAGTCATGAAGAGTCCTCTCGTCGAAACGTTGTCGTTCTTTGCGCTCATACCCAAATTTACGTGAACGTGACACTCATGCACTACAATGATAAATCCGTGATACAACGTCGAAGGGGAGTTATCGATGGATCAGACGCAGACGAGCGACGACGCTCCCCTGCTCACGCACAGCACTCCCCAATCGGAGCAAACCACGCTCTTGGCACAGCAAAAACCTCTCGTGACCATCGTGCACGCCTCGGTCGGCTCGGGTCACAAGGCCGCCGCAAATGCGATTGCGCAAGCATTCGACCTCATCCGCGGCACCAATGGCATCCCCGAGGACGTTGAGATTGAAGTGCTCGATATCCTTGATTTTGGACGAATTAAATTCGACGGCAATAAGACCGCGGCTTCTTTTACGGGAGCCACGCGCCCCATTTACGACCTGACCTGGCGATATACGCTTACGGGGCATCTTCTCTGGGGTGGCGGCACGGCATGGTCGCGAATTATGTTCCCCGCCTTCAACGAATATATTCGTAGTCGAAGGCCCATAGCCGTGGTCGCAACGCACATCACGGCAGCCAATGTTGCCGTTGGCGCCCGCGTAATTACGGGTATCGATTATCCGGTCGTCTGCGTACCGACCGACTACGAAGTCGAGGGCTGGTGGCCCCACAAGGACACCGATCTATTCTGTGTTGCCAACGAATTCATGGCTGAAACGCTGCGTCCGCGCAAGGTGCCCGAGGCAAAGATTCGCATTACCGGCATCCCTATTCGCGCCGGATTCGACACGAATTACGATCGCGAGGAAGAGCTAACCAAGTTCAACCTCCCCACCGACAAGACCGTCGTGCTGGTAATGGCCGGCGCCAGCTTGCCCCAGCCTTACGTCCGCTTTCGCGCGGCGATGGACCACACACTCCCCTTCCTGCGCAGCTTCGAAGACATGCACTTTGTCTTTTTGCCCGGCAAAGACGTGGAGTATGCCACCCGGCTGAAGACGCTCTTCGATGCCATGAAGCTCGAGAACGTCACGGTGTTGGACTATGTCGACGACATGGCGGCCCTCATGCACGGCTGCGACTTGGCAATCCTCAAATCGGGCGGACTCACGGTCACCGAGTGCCTATGCGCACATCTGCCGATGATCCTGCTGGGCAAGTCCTATGGCCAGGAAAAGGCCAACACCACTATGCTCACCGGCATGGGCGCCAGCATGCACGTCACCACGGCACGAGAGCTCATCGTAACGTTGCGCCACCTGCACGACCATCCCGAATCACTCAAAGCCCTGCTCATCAACGGCGAAGTACTACGCCTCCCCCATGCAGCCAAAGACATCGCCGTCGCCACCATGGAACTCGCAGGCAAACCCCAGAAAAGAAAACGCGCATTCTGCCGCTTCTACTGGGGCGATAAGCCAGCGCACATCCGCTAGCGTCTTAATGTTCGCTTGCCTGTGGGAGGCCCCTATATATCATCCCGTGCTCAAACATTCTCGCTTCGCTGCGAAACTGCGCGCGGGACGATATATAGGGGCCTCCCACAGGCAAGCTGCGTTAACGTACTTGCAGCTATACCAGATTCCCCACCATCAGAATCTGCAAAGCCGATGCGAGAAAGGAGGCTTTCCTTTATCGCATCGGCTTACTAGAAAGAAAGGCTTTAATTTTTCAAGCGAGTAACCGCCCGCCCGTCTCTCACACATATCGTTCCACGCGCAGTTTCGCAGCGAGCGAAGCGACGCGAGAATGTTTGAGCATGGAATGATATGTGTGAGAGACGGGCGGGAGGGATACGAGCGCCCCCGCGAGAATGTTTGAGCATGGGATGATATATAGGCGGGTCGGGCCGGTCAGCGGACAGTACGTAAACGACTAAGCTACGCCGCTAGAACCGAAACCGCCGGCTCCTCGGTCGGTTTCGTCTAGTTCTTGTACTTCTACGAGGTTGACCGTGGGGACTTCTTGGATGACGAGCTGGGCAATGCGGTCGCCTTTGTTGATTTGGATGTTGTTCTTGGGGTCGAGGTTGATGAGGATGACTTTGAGCTCTCCTCGGTAGTGGGCGTCGATGAGGCCAGGAGTGTTGACTATAGACAGGCCCTGCTTAATGGCCAGGCCGCTGCGGGGCTGGACGAAGCCGGCATAGCCGTCGGGCAGGGCGATAGCTAGGCCCGTGGAGACCAGACGACGCTCAAAGGGCTTCAGAATGCAATCCTCGTTGGCTCGGAGGTCAAGACCGGCATCCGTGGGATGTGCGTATTTGGGAAGTTCGACGGTTGGGTCGAGACGTTTAATGTTAACGGTAATGTTGGACATGAAATCACCTTAGCTTGTCGAGCTCTTGCAGAAACTCATCGACGTCTTTGAAATCGCGATAGACCGAGGCAAAGCGGATGTAGGCCACTTTATCGATCTTGGCCAACCGCTTAAGAACCATATCGCCCAGCTCATGGGACGTAACAGCCGTGAGCGTACGGGAGCGAAGCTCAACCTCAATATCGTCAATGATCTCGTTGAGCTTTTTAGTGTCGATATCTCGTTTGATCGTGGCGCGCATCAAACCGACCAGCAGCTTATTGCGATCGAACCGTTGCTTGGATCCGTCTGACTTAATGACCTCGATAGGGTCTTCACAACGCTCAAATGTCGTAAAGCGATAATTGCATGAGCAGCATTCGCGACGGCGCTTGATGGTGTTATTTGATTCCTGCATGCGGGAATCAACGACGCGGGTATGTGCCTTGCCGCATTTGGGACAGCGCATGGTACCTCCTCTAAAACGATTACAAGGGTACCATGCGACGGTACTTAAATCTTAGAAACGTGCGGGAACTTTAAGATGCGCACCGGCATCGAGCGAGCCATGCTCCAGGTGGTTGACGTTGCGGATCATATCAGAGGTCTCCTGCGTGGAAAGACCCTCAATCGGATGCTCCTGGGCTAGCGACCACAAGGAATCGCCAGACTGAACACGGACGGTCTCGTAGGTAACGTTGGATACCGACTCGGCATATGCGGCGTGACGAGCGCTGAAGATCGAGGTGGCAAGTACAAAGAAGAGCGTGAGTGCAACGGCCAGGGCGACAATCGTCGAAGCCTTTAGGGCAACGGGGGCCGAAGTCGTGGCGACGCACTGG
The DNA here is from genome assembly GCA_905215275.1 of uncultured bacterium. GTDB lineage: Bacteria > Actinomycetota > Coriobacteriia > Coriobacteriales > Coriobacteriaceae > Collinsella. Next base: position 4,847 of record CAJMPE010000066.1, read on the forward strand.
TTGCGGACGGGCTTGCCAGGCAGTGTTTGGAAACCAGATCGGCCGCCTTTAACAACCGTGAAAGCCGGCGCCGCAGGCGTCTCGAGCTTAAGGGCGAGGTTTCCCTGGACCATATCCGTTGCGTTCATCATGTTCTCCTCTCGCGTGTTTTGCTGAGAACAGTTTTATCAAGCCGCGCGGACAAAAATGTCTAGCGCGAGAACGAATGTTCGGTTATTATTATCTTCGAACAGTTGTTCCTGTCAAGCAATAATCGAACACTTGTTTGACATTGGCAGAGAGGATCCCCTGATGGCTCGCAAAATTACCAAGCGTCAGCAGCAGATTTACGACTTCATCAAGGAATATCAGCAGGAGAAGGGCTATCCGCCCAGTGTGCGCGAGATGGCATCGGCCGTAGGCCTCTCCTCCCCCAGCACGGTGCATGCTCATCTCTCTGCCCTGGAGGCTCGAGGGCTGCTCAAGCGCGATGCCACCAAGCCTCGCGCCCTAGAGCTTTTTGATGAGGACGGATCCTCCGTCTCGATTTCCAAATCCGATGAACCCACAGCGCCCCGCGGAACGGTCTCACTGCCGCTCGTCGGTCGCGTCGCGGCTGGGATTCCCATTCTGGCCGAGCAAAATATCGAGGACACCTTTACCATCCCAACCGAAATCGCCACAGACCAGGGCTCCTTTATCCTTGAAGTGCACGGCAACTCAATGATCAATGTCGGCATCTACAACGGTGACTACATTATCGTTCGCGAGCAAAAGAGCGCCATGAACGGCGAAATCGTCGTGGCCATGATCGATGGCTCGGCGACCGTCAAGACGTTCTACAAGGAGCAGGGGCGCGTGCGCCTGCAGCCCGAGAACGACACCATGGAGCCCATCTATGCGACGAACCCCGTTATTTTGGGTAAGGTTGTCGGATTAATGCGCCGGTTCTCGTAATGCAAAAACGCATCACCATATTTGATACCATCCGCGGGTTTACGATGCTATCGATGGCAGGTTTTCACGCCTGCTACGATTTGGCCTACCTATATGGATGGGATATGCCATGGTTTACCGAAACGGTTTTCCAGGATATCTGGCGCGCTAGTATCAGCTGGGTATTTTTGTTTATCGCCGGTTGGATGTGCACGCTCTCGCGCAATAACGTTAAGCGCGCCCTCAAATACGCGGCCGCAGCCTTGATCGTATGGATTGCAACTACACTGGTATCAGTCGACGATTCGGTAAACTTTGGCATCATTTATTGCATGGCGGCGTGCACCGCGGTGGTTGCACTCACCCGTCCGCTACTCCAAAAATTACCGGGCTCGTGGGGCATCGCAGTATGCCTTGTTCTTTTTACCCTAACCTGGGGCATTCCAAAGGCGGTCTACCCACTCCCCTACCTGGCATGGCTTGGATTCCCGGGCCCGGATTTTGTTTCGGGAGACTACTATCCGCTCATTCCATTTGTCTTTATGTACCTTACCGGCTTCTTTACTGCCCAGGCAGCACAAGCATCAAGCCACGAAGCGCCGGCATGGGCATACGCCAATCCCATCCCAGCGCTCGCAGTCCTCGGTCGGCATGCCTTACCGTTCTACCTACTCCATCAGCCTGTCATTCTAGGCGTGCTAGAGCTCCTTTACTCCGTACGATAGCGCTCAAGACGCGGCGCGATTCGGGCCGGCATCTTTGCCACAATGCGAACGCCGTCCTCTAGATATTCCTCATGCAGAAGGGTTCCCTGCTCATGCACCAGCGTAATGAGGGCGCCCTCGCGATACGGGATATCAGCGGAGAGCAACACATCGGTGGCAGCCGCCTCACGAGCAATTCGGTCGACGAGATCGTCGAGCCCCTCGCCTGTCTGGGCCGAGAACAACACGGCCTCGGGATAGCGACGACGGAAACTCAATCGATCGACGCTATCGAGTAGGTCGATTTTATTGAACACCGTAAGCGTCAAACGCTCGCCAGCACCGATCTCGTCAAGAACGCGATCGACTGCCTCGAGCTGGCGCTCGTAGTCCTCGTCAGAGGCATCCACAACTTTAAGGATCAGGTCGGCACCAAGGACCTCGGACAGTGTGGACTTAAAGGCATCAACGAGACCATGCGGTAGCTTTTGAATAAAGCCAACCGTATCGGTAATGGTCATACCACGACCGCCGGGCAAGCGATACGAGCGCATCGTCGGATCGAGCGTGGCAAACAATTTGTCCTGTGAAAGCACTGTAGACCCGGTCAGGCGATTGAGCAACGTCGACTTACCGGCATTGGTATAACCGGCTAAGGCAACGCGAAACGCCGGCGACTCGATACGACTCTTTGACTGGACATCGCGGCGCTGTTCAACCTGCTTAAGCTCGCGACGAAGAGCGGCAATCTTGTTGCGAATCAAACGTCGGTCAACCTCGAGCTGGCTTTCGCCCTGGCCAAAGCGCGAACCAATGCCACCGCGTGTCTGCTCTTTAGCAAGATGGCTCCACATACCGCGCAAGCGAGGCAACAGATACTGCAATTGGGCTAGCTGCACCTGCAGGCGGCCCTCACGGGTCTGAGCGTGCAGGCCAAAGATATCGAGAATCAACGCCGTGCGGTCGATAATCTTAACCGGTTCGCCCACGGCTTTCTCAAGATAAGACTGCTGCGAGGGCGTTAAATCGTCGTCGAAGATAACAACATCGACATCCATACGATGCACGAGCCCGCAAAGCTCCTCAACCTTACCGGAGCCGATAAACGATTTTGGATATGGCTTAACCAGACGCTGCGATAAACGCGCCACGCACTGGGCGCCAGCCGTATGGGCCAGGCGCTCAAGCTCGTCAAGCGAACGATCGAGCGGCCAGGCGTTATCGCGCCACTCAACTCCGACAAGAACGGCACGTTCGGGCTCAGGCGCCGTGGGAACGAGGGGAAACCGAGCCATTAGGCCACCTCGATACGGTGAAGGATATCCTCAACGACCTCATCGATCGTAAACTCGTCCATATCAAACCACACGATGCGGTCATCGCGTTTAAACCACGAAAGCTGACGCTTGGCATAGCGACGCGAACGCATCTTGATGAGTTCGCGAGCCTCATCCATAGAAATCACGCCGTCAAAGGCATCGATAATCTCTTTATAGCCAATCGCCTGCATCGAAGTCAGGGCATCTCCCAGCCCCTGGTCCATAAGACCGCGAACCTCATCAACTAGACCCTGCTCAAACATCAAATCGACGCGTAGGTTAATACGCTCGTAAAGCGCCTCGCGATTACGCGTCAATCCAAACCACAGAGCGTGATAATGCTCGCGTGGAACACTAAACTGCGACTTTTGCTGCGCGTAGGACACACCATCATCGTGCATTTCGAGCGCACGAATCACGCGACGAACATTATGGGGGTGTATGACCGCAGCGGACTCGGGGTCACGCTCGGCAAGCAGCGCGTGCAGCGCTTCCTCGCCTATGCGCTCGGCAAGCTCCTGATACCCCACGCGGCGATCGTCCTCTAGTTCGCCCGAAGGAAAATCCATCTCATCCAGAGCGGCCTTGAGATACAAGCCCGTACCCCCGCAAAACACCGGTAGGCGACCCTCGCCCAGCAAGCGCTCAACATGTACACGAGCGTCTGCCTGATACAGCGCTGCAGAATATGCAACGCCCGGTTCAACAATATCGACCAGGCGTAAAGGCGCCGTGCATTCCTCGGGTGCCATCTTGGCGGTACCGATATCCATGCCTCGATAGATTTGCATCGCGTCACACGACAGCACTTCCGACGAAAGGCGAGCCGCCAAACGATCTGCGGCATCACTTTTGCCAACCGCGGTCGGACCGACAATCGCAACGGCGGAAAGGCCTGCCCCGGGAGAAATCATTAGCGCGGCTCGCCCACAACGGATCCGGACAGATACCACGTCTTGGCAACGTCGATGTCAACATCGACAATCTTGCCAACCAGCTGATCGATGCTGTAGCCCTCGGGAATCGGTGCATGAACGGTCTGATTCTTAGGACTCTTGCCCAGCAGCACCGCGTCATTCTTTTTGCTCGTACCCTCAATAAGCGCCGGCACAACGGTGTGGAGCTCACCCTGGTTATACTCGTGCGCTGTAGTCTCGATAACTTTCACCAGACGGTTGAAGCGCTCGAGGATTACCTCATGCGGCGTAGGATCGTCAATCTCGGCGGCCGGAGTACCGGCGCGCTTGGAATAGATAAACGTATAGGCCTGAGCATAACGGACCGTCTCGGCAAGCGAGAGCGTCTGCTCAAAGTCTTCCTCGGTCTCGCCGGGGAAGCCCACGATGATATCAGTCGAAAGCGCGATATCGGGCATACGATTGCGGATGCGATCGACGAGTCCCAGATAATCCTCACGCGTATAGCGACGATTCATCTCTTTAAGGATGCGCGTCGAGCCCGACTGAACTGCCAGGTGCAACTGCGGCATGACGGCAGGCGTCTCGGCCATAGCGTCAATGGTCTCGGGCAGCAGATCTTTGGGGTGCGAGGAAGTAAAGAAGATGCGCTCCACACCCGTATCGCCCACGGCACGCAACAGGTCGGCAAAGCGCGGCTTGCCAAACAGATCGCGACCATAGGAGTTGACGTTTTGACCCAGAAGCGTGATCTCACGCACGCCCTGGCGTACTAGGCCGGTCACCTCGTCGACAATCTCCTCGAAAGGGCGGCTCT
>CAJMPE010000067.1 GCA_905215275.1 uncultured bacterium
CCATATTCTCGTGACCAAAAACCGAATCCATCAGGCTCATCACCCGGCGTACAGATCTCGCCGTAGAGCATAGGATGGACCAACATGTCGATAACCATTTCATACTCCTTTCCAGGCATTTGACCCTAGTACGGCTCAAACGAGCCAATCACTCGGGACGACAGCTCAGCGCCCGCCTTCATACACGCCGGAATATCAAGGCCATCGATCACGCCCTTGGTAAACCCGGCAATATACGAGTCGCCGGCGCCCACGGTGTTAACGACCTTCTCCGCCGGTACGATCCCGCACTCATAGAAGCGCTCACCGTCATAGGCAATGCTTCCCTTCTCGCCAAGCGTGGCAACCGCAACGCGCGGTCCCAATCCCTGCACGTGGCGTACCCAGTCTCGTAGCTCCGGAGTGTCCTCTTCAAACGACATGAATGCATAGTCTACGTAAGGAAAATGAGCCTCACATGCATATTCGGGATCCTGGCTGAACACCGAGAAGTCCATAACCACCGTCTTGCCCGCATCATGCCATTCGGGCAGGAGGTCCAAACAATTGCCAAACAGGTCGGTATGAATGATGTCATGCTCCAGGATAAACGCCCGGTCGTCTTCATTCGGTCGATATGTCTCCATTACGCCATCGATCGCCTCGAGATGTACGCGATCGACGCCGTCTTTCAATGCCATGAGCATCACCGAGGTGTCGCCATCCTCCACCCGCAGATGTGAGATATCGAACCCCTCAGCGGCCAGCGCCTCTCTCATCTTGTCTCCGTACTCGTCCTTGCCGACAACCGACACGGCGGATACCGAAACTCCCATTCGTGCAAGATGGATACCCCAGTCAATGCCGTTACCAGTCGGATAGAACACGCCGATGTTTTGATAGACGTCCGCACAGCAAAAACCAGCCGCACACGCTTTAATACCCATGGTCTTCTCCAATGATCAAAAGGGGACCCACCACATGGCGAGCCCCCTTTTCGCGTTTCGCTTATTGTTTTGCATCGGCTGTCCAAGGCCTCATAGCCCGACCGCCGAACGCTTTCTTAAGCTATTCGACGATTGGCGCTCCGTGGCCCCAAGAGCCTTCCATGCCGCACACGGTCGAGGCGAACCCGGCAGCAAAGTCGAGCGCGCGCTCGATGGCCTCGGCGCCATCCTCACCACGCTTGGCGGAATCGAGATAGCACATCAAAAACGAGGTGAGGAACGAGTCGCCCGCCCCCATGGTGTCCTTCATGTCCGTTACCGGTTTAGCCAGCTGGCGGTAATAACGCTCGCCGTCGTAAGCAATGCAGCCCTCGGCGCCCGCCGTAGCCGACACAAAACGCGGACCCAGGCCCTTCACCCATGCCAGACGCTCGCGAATCTCGTCCTCAAGATCGTCAATCGTCCTCACTCGCGGCATCCGCCGCACTAAAGAAAGCGAAATCGACGTAGGGCGCAATCTGCTCGTAGTACTCGTCGGTGGAGTCGTCCGAAAAGTCAAAAGAGACCGTGACGCCCGCAGCCTTCAGCTTGGGCAGCTCGCGCTCGGTAAAGCAATAGTTGCCCGAATGAACCACATCGAACTGCTTCATGTACGAAAGGTCAAAGCGATCGAGAACATAGCGTGCATCGCCACGGATACCGCCCTCGTTGGAGCCGAGGAAGACACGGTCACCGTCAACGACGGTCACGCGAGCCGCTCCGTTCTCGCCAATCATTTGCTCGCACTTGTCAAGCTCGATACCCTCATCCTCGAGGCTTGCAATGACATGCTCGGCAGCGGCGTCATTGCCAAAAATGCCCATGTATGCGGAGCGTGCGGCACCGCATTTCTTGGCATAAACGGCGAAGTTCACCGCGTTGCCGCCAGGATACATGGTGTGGATATGCTCGTAGCGATCGACGACGTTGTCGCCAAATCCGAGCGCGTTAACGTTAAATGCCATGGTATTTATCCTTCTAGTACTCGACGACGCCCATGTAGCGACGGAAATCGGGATCGTGATCAAACACCTTGCCGCGTGCGGCACGCAGCTCGCAGTTCATGGCGTAGAACAGCACCGGGTCCAGATAAGCACGGACGCTCGCCGGCACGGCCTCCATACCGTACTCCTTAGCATCGAGCACCATCAGCGTATCGGTATGCGTCTTAAGGAACGCCAGGGCGCGCTCGTCCATAGCACGGCACTCGCTGGAGCCCATCTGCAGGAAGTAAAAAACGCCATCCTGAGTAGCCTCGAAGGGGCCATGGAAGTACTCGGCAGAGTGGATGTAGCTGCAGTGCTGCCACTGCATCTCCATAAGAGAGCAGATAGCGAAACCGTAGGTCTGGCTAAAGTTGGGACCGCTGCCCAGAATATAGAAGAACTCGTGCTCCTGGCAAAGCTTGGCAAAGCGATCGCCCAGCTCGGCATTTACCTTCTCGCGTGCCGGGGGAAGAATCTTATCCATCTCGGCGATACCGGCATACATATCGGCGAGATCGGCGTAGCCCTCCTGCTGATCGAGCAGCTCTGCCGCAAGCGACAGCGAAATGCCAGCGGGGACCTCGGCCTGCGGCACGCCCTCGCCCCATGGGTAGACCCACGTGGTCCACTTGCCGGAGTCGATCTTGGATCCAGCGTTGTCGGTCTGGGCGATCACCGTAGCGCCGGCGGCAAGGGCAATCTCGCAGCCCTCGACGACCTCCGGGGTGTTGCCACTGTGGCTACAAGCGATGACCAGAGACTTCTCGCCCAGACGACGCGGACGCATAATGTCAAATTCACGCGCGGTATAGATATACGAAGTGAAGGTGGTTGCCTCGCGCTGCAGAAGCTCATGAGCCGGGATCAAATCGATCATGGAGCCACCGCAAGCAATCCAGTAGACGCTGTCGAACTTGCCCTTCTCGGCAATTGCCTCTTTGATCAGATCGTGTGCGTTCATATCCAGTTCCTTTCTTGTTTGGCCCGCAATCAATGACGTTGGTTGCGTGGCCGATGGTTGTTTTAGTCAATCAGATATTTCTCGAATGCGGCCATGTTCTTGGCATCTGCCGCCGCCGGGTCATCGTAGTAACGACCGTCCGTGATTTCCTGGCCCAGCATGCCGTCGAAACCATGGGCGTTGAGTGTAGCGACGAAGGCGTCCATATCGTGCTTGCCATCGCCCCACACCAGATGGCCATACGGGTCACCGTCGATAAAGTGCATCTCGTGAATTGCCCCATCACCAAAGGCGGCAAACCAGTCCTCGAGCGTCTCGCCTGCAACGCCCATCGCGGTTGTATCAACCATGGGCTGTAAGTACGGACTCGCGACCTCGTCAATCATGCGCTTCGCATCGGAAACCGTCGTCACAAGGTTGCTCTCCTCGGGGCGCAGGCTTTCCATCGTAAGCACCAGACCATGCTCGCCAGCATACTCCGCCAGAATGGACAAGTGCTCGCGGCTGCGCTTCCAGGCTTCCTCGCGGTCCTCGTCCCAGTCGCCCCAGCCCGAGTTGACGGACATACGGTCGCACCCAAGTACCTCGGCAAGCTCAATGCCGTGCTTAAAGTACGCCAGGCTGCGCTGTTCATGCAGCGGTTTGCGTGCGCAGTACTGCCAAGGATAGACAACATTCTCGGGGCACAGAGTACGATACCTAAGCCCACGGTCTGCAGCCTTTTTCGCCAGGACCTCAGCCTCAAAGTAGCCCGTATGGTCGAGCGTCACATGCGGCTCTGCACACCACAGCTCAATGGACTCAAAGCCCAAGCGCTGCTGCACATCAAGGAAGTAATCGAGCGACCACATGATGTAGTGGATATTCATGCCCGCAATCTGCTCGCGGCGCAGCGTCGGTTTGGATTCAGGCATCTTATGCCTCCTTATTTCGATCAAACACGATTTGTCCGTCCGACATCGTCATATCAACCGCAAGATCGCGTGCGTCGCGATAATCGAGGTCGAACACATCCCGATCGAGCACGCAGATATCGGCAAGCTTGCCAACCTCAAGCGTACCCAGCTCGTCTTCGCGAATCAGATCGTACGCGCCCCCGGCAGTCCAAGCGCGCAAGAGCTCGACAAGCGTCAGCGTGTTGACCTCATTCACGGGCAGTCCGTCGGCGAAGAATCCGCCGCACGCGCTGTAGATTGACTCGCCCAGGCTCGGAATCAGCAGTGGCAAATCCGTTCCACAGCACACTGTGCATCCGGTATCTTCCATGCCGCGGCGATTCCAGCTGTGCAAAAGTCGCGTCTCGCCAATTTGTCGACGCATCATCGACAGGCAATCCTCGCGCCGGTCCAGCGTCAGAATCTGCGGATAGACCTCGCAAATTCCACCTAACTTGCCAAACTCGACAAGATCGGTCGGGTCAGAGTTCTCGAGATCGGTAATCGCATGGCGGCGAAGCATCCGTCCATGCTCGTCTCGAGGCAGCGAGGCATAGAGCGCCACGGTGCGGCGAACGGCGCCATCGCCCTGGCAATGCAAGGAGTATCGGAAGCCCTCAGCATCAATTGCACGCAGCTCGTTCTCAATCAGATCCCACTCTGGCTCCTCGACGACCGTCTTGCCGGCAGCGCCCGCATCGGCCGTGTCCTCATAGGGGTCAATCATCTCGGCAAGCCCCGCCCATACGCCGCGATCGGTCATACGGTTGAAGCCAGAAAAACGAACGAACGGTCCCCGGAAGCGCTCTCGCGCCTCGCGGGCATATGCCAGATTTGCGCCGGCGCCCACCGGCTGCGACATCATAGAGACGCGAACCGTCAGCTCACCAGATTCCTCACGGCGAGCCATTTCGTCGGCAAAGCCGTAGTAGTCATCAAACGCCATTTCCTTGATGGCGGTAACGCCGCGCTCGTTAAGCATGCTCATGTAGTCCGAATACCCGGCACGCACCTCGGGCAGCGCGAGGAAATCGCTCATCATGCGCCAGATCTTCTCGGCATAGCACGCCTGGGGCGTGAAGCCATATCGCGCACTGGCGGCAGCATTGAGAACGCAGGTCTCCGCGCCCGGCGTAAAGCAGACGACAGGGATATCGCCAAAACACTCGTCAAACACAGCTGCTGTATTTGCGTTCTCGGCATCCGATGCCAACGTTTCGGGTAGGTTGTGGCCAAAAGCCGCCGCGCAATCCGGATGACCTTCTTTCCATGCACGCAAGAGCGACACGGCCTCTTTGGCATCAGCGATGCCGGACAGATCAGACCCCAACGTTCGCAGCGCCCAACCTGTATAGAAGGTATGCACATCGATCAGGCCAGGCATGACAGTGCGGTCGCCCAGGTCAACTACCTCGTCCGCCTGGGTCAAATACGAAGCTACCTCACACTTGGTGCCAACAGCCTCAATTCGATTGCCACGGACCGCTACGAAACCTTCAAACGGCAGGTCCCCCGTACCGGTAAAGACGCTCTTAGACGTCAGGACCGTCAAACGATCAGACATCACAACCACCTACACCGGAAGCATGCCAGAGATTGCCGTTACGATCAGGCCAAAGACGACCATGAAAATGAAGAACTTCCAAATGGTCTTCCACCATTGGCCAAACGAAATCCTAGCCACGGCAAGGCCGGCAACCGTCATGCCCGCCACGGGGCTGATGGTGTTGATGGTCTGGTTGGCAAACTGGAGCGCGGTGACGGCTGCCTCGGGATTGAGGCCCATGAGCTCGGTCAGGGGGCCCATAACGGGCATGGTGAGCGCCGCCAGGCCAGAACTCGAGGGAACCAGCAAAGAGAGCAGGCCAAGGACGATATACATAAACGTGGTGTAGACGGCGGCTGGCGCACCGGCGAGCGCAGTAGCGAGCGCCTGGAGGATGGTATCGATGATCATGCCGCCCTCGGCGATGACCAGAATACCGCGAGCGATACCGATAACGATGGCAGCGTACGCAAAGTCGGCAAGACCCTTAACGAACTCCTCTGCGATCGTCTGCTGGTCAAGACCGCCCAGGATACCGGCAAGCAAGCCCATGCCAAGGAACACGGCGGAAATCTCATTCATGTACCAGCCCTGGGTAACAAGACCCCAGACGATAATGCCCATACCGCAGGCAAAATCGATAAGCACGAGCTTCTGACGGATAGTGAACTCTTCCTCGATGGAGGCATCGGTCACGGAAAACTCAATACGCTTGAGCTTATCGTCCTCGTACACAATGGACGACTCGGGATTTTTCTTGACGCGCATGGCGTAGCGCATGGCCCATGCGATACCGACGGCAGTGAAGATGACCCAAGAAACGGCACGCAGCCACAGTTGCGGATTGCCCTCGATGCCAATGATGCCTTGGGCGATCAAAACATTAAACGGGTCGATGGTCGAAGCACAATATCCTAGGTTGGGACCAAGGAAGCAGATGATGAATGCCGTCATCGAGTCATACCCGATACCCATCATGATGGGAATGAAGATGGCATAGAACGGCAGGGCTTCCTCAGACATGCCAAACGTAGTGCCGCAAATGGACAGCAACGTCATCGTGATGGGAATGATGAGGATGTCCTTGTTCTTGAGCTTTTTAATCACACGGCTCATGCCGGCATTCAAAGCGTTGGTCTTGGTGATGATTGCGAACGATCCGCCAATCAATAAGACGAACGCAACGACGTCGGCAGCCTCCTGGATGCCCTTAGTGGGCGCTTGCAGGACCGCGAAGATATCCTGGCCCAGATTGATGGTCTCGCCGGTCTCGGAATCGGTGTAGTTCTTATCGACCTGTTCATAGGTTCCAGCAACGGCGACTTCACGCTCGCCCGCCGCTGTCGAAATCGTCTTGCGCTGATACTGGCCAGAGGGAACGATCCAAGTCAGGACCGCAAAGACAACGATCAGCAAGAACATGATCGTATAGACATGCGGTAATTTGAACTTAAAACGTCTGTTTGTCTTCTTCGCCTTCGTATCTGACATAGATACCTCCAAAGAACTCGAGACTGCATCGCATCTCGCTTCAACGTTTGCACAAGGCAAACGTTCTATGACGTCCCATAGATTACCAGCAGCTTTTCCCGTCATCAAGATAATTTCAAACTGATTGCCGCAACGCGGTTGAACGGTTGCGTTTGCGCCGTGAACGGTATGGAAACGCCCGGTGAGATGATCCACCGGGCGCTTCCATTCGCAATGTCCTAGATGTCAAAAACGTAGCGAGACCCAACGATCCGCTGACGACCGATGATAAACGGCCGCCGCTGCTCATCGAAAAAGAAGGCTTCCATATAAAACAAGGGTTCGCCAACGGGAACTGCCAACAGTCGAGCGACCTCGGGCGACGCGCACGCGATCTCGAGTGTGCACGGGTCGGTAAACGCGGGCGTGCGGCCCGTCCGGTTGCGCACGAACTCAAAAATGGATTGGTTAGATAGAGGTGCCGTTGATAGATAGGCGTTGTCCTCGTAAACATATATGTTGTTCTCGAGCATGACAGGGACGCCATCGGCAGTGCGCACGCGCTCGACGCAAATCAAGTCAGTTCCAACGGGAACACCAAAGAACTGCGCTTCGGTGGAATCCGCCGGCAGTATCTTTCTCGAAATGACACACGCCCCCGGTTCCATTCCGTTAACGCGGCATGCGTCCGAAAAACTCTGAACGTCATCCTTCTGGCGAATCTTGCGCTTGAGCTTGGGGGCATTGACAAACGTGCCTTTCCCCTGTCGCTTCGTTAGATAGCCCTGCTGGACGAGCTCCTCAATAGCGCGTCGCACGGTAACGCGGCCAACTTTATAGCTCTCAGCCAATTCGAATTCGTTGGGTATCCGCGCGCCTGCCTTGTAGGCGCCGGAGTTGATTTCGTTTTTAATGATATCAATGACCTGTTGGTACAGCGGTATCGCTGCTTTACCGTCAGTTGGCCCTTCAGTCGGTGGCATATACCCTCTCCCAGCACAATTAATTCTAAAAACGGGCTTAAGGGCATTCAACAAGCCCTTAAGCCCGCATTAGCTTAAAGTATGCTAGGTGTCGCACCAAAATGTTGGCTATTTACTCATCAGACCCGAAAAACGCGCAACTACCGCGCTCCTAAGAAAGCGTGAGCAGCTCCGGCAGCTGGTCGATAATCTTGTCCGCGGCATCCTGGCTAAAGCCAAAGCGCTCCTCGCGCTTGGCAATGACCGTCAGGCCGGCTCGCTTACCCGCGGTAATGCCCGGAACGGAATCCTCAACGCAGCAGCAGCGATTCGCGGACAGCCCCAGCAGGTCCAGCGCATGCAGGTAGATGTCGGGCTCGGGCTTGCTCTCCTTAAACTGCTCGCCGCTCACCACATACTCAAAGGCATCCGACAGCCCGCATGCGTTGAGCACTTCTTCGATGCTATCCATGGGAGACGAGCTGGCAAGCGCCACGCGAACGCCACGGCGCGGCAGCTCTCGAATCGTATCCACGGCGCCTGGGTTAATCAAAGCCTGATAGTCGCGCGGACGCTTATGAGCCCATTCGTCCCAACGGGCCAACGCTTCCTCGCCAGTAAAATGCCCCTTACCAGCGCGCTCAAACCAATCGACCAGCATATGCAGGAAGAACTGATGCGAGGTACCGACCTGCCCATTCAACTCCTCTTGAGTCAGATTAAGCCCAAGCTCCTTGGCAAACGCGGCAGTCTCGCCCAGGTAGTAATACTCGGTATCGACAATGACGCCGTCCATGTCAAAGATAACGGCGTCGAACGGAAATGCGGACACGGCACCCTCCCTAACAAAAGGACGCCCGCGAGCAGGCGCCCGAACCATGCATTAATCGGCGATTCTAACCCAGCAGCTTATCCAGCGCCACCGCAATACCATCTTCGTTGTTATTGGCGGTCACCATCTGGGCCACAGCCTTAACCTCATCGACGGCGTTTCCCATGGCAACACCGGTGCCGGCCCACTCAATCATGGACTTGTCGTTCTGGCCGTCGCCAAACGAGACGACCTCGCCGGCATCGATGCCAAGCTTGGGCAGGGCACCCTCGAGCGCGCGGGCCTTGTCGATACCGGGCGCCGTGTACTCAAAGTACCAGTCAGCCGTAAACATGCCCGAAAGCGTCTGCTTAAAGGGCGCATACATCTCCTCGTGATGCGCTTGCAGATAGGCAGGATCGCCCGCAGTAAGTAGCTTGTCCACGGGATAAGCATCAGCAACCTCGTGCAGGCTCTCCACCTCGCGAATCTTAAGATCGCACGCGTCGCGCTCATACTTGACGATATTCTTCTGCGAGCCGTCAGGCAGCGTGATCATGCAATGGTACGAGTCCTCGACGTGCAAATCGCGACCGAGCGAAATCATAGGAATCACGTCAAAATTACGCAGGTGATCAATCAGGCGATGCAATTCGTCGGCAGGCATAGCCTGATCGAACAGCACCTCGTCGGTCTGAGCGTCGACCACATGCGCGCCATTGAAAGCGACTAGCAGACCGTCATGGTTTTGAAGGTCGAGCTCCTGCGCCAAGGCGTGCAGCCCCCATGCGGGACGGCCCGAAGCCAAGATGAGCTTAATGCCCGACT
>CAJMPE010000068.1 GCA_905215275.1 uncultured bacterium
CGCCCTCAAACTCGGCATCGAGCCACTCGTCGACAATCATCTTGGCGAGCTCGGAGCCCACGACGCGGGCACCAAAGGCGAGCACGTTGGTGTTGTTGTGCATGCGGGAGAGCTTGGCGCTGAAGGGCTCGGAGCACACGACGGCGCGTACGCCCTCTACCTTGTTGGCAGCCAGGCTAATCCCGACGCCGGTGCCACAGATGAGGATGCCCAGGTCGACGTCGCCGTTGGCAACGGCCTTACCCACCTTGTAGCCGGCGATGGGGTAGTCAAAGCTCTCGGAGGTGTCGGTGCCAAAGTTCACGACCTCGCAGCCGCGCTCCTTCAGGTGCTCGGAGATGATGTTCTTGAGCTCGACGGCGGCGTGGTCGTTACCGATACCGATCTTCATGGATGGTTCCTCTCTGGTCTGTGCGGCGCAAATGCTAAAGGTGTTTACCGCGTTCGACTGCATGATAGCGCGACTCTTGCGTAAACGCTCGGGCGTTTTTTGGTCAAACGCTTTAGCATGCAACAAGATCGGCTTCTCATGAATGATGCCGCCAATTTGTGCTCGAGCGCCGTCCGCCGGAACCATGGTTGCGGTTTTTGATGCATTGTTATCAAATAAAGGAGCTAACTATTATTGAGAGCCAAGCCCGTTATGCAAGCAGGAGATACCTATGCCTACCGATTCCCTTCGCGATGCCGCGTTTTGCGATGTTTTGAACCGCGAGCTTGTCTGTGCACTCGGCTGCACCGAGCCCATTGCCGTTGCCTATGCAGCGGCGTTGGCGAGCCAGACGCTCACCTGTGAACCCGATCATATGGACGTTGCCTGCTCGGGCAACATCATCAAGAACGTCAAGAGCGTGACCGTGCCCAACTCGGGCGGAATGCACGGTATTGAGGCCGCGGCCGTGCTGGGTGCCGTGGGCGGCGACGCCAAGAGCGCGCTCGAGGTGCTCGAGAGCGTTGACGATGAAGACCGTGCTCGCGTGACCGAGCTCCTCGCTGACGCCGGCTACTGCGATGTGTCGCTTGTCGAGGGTGTGCCCAACCTCTACATCAAGGTGACTGCCACGGCCGGGGGCCATACCGCGGTCGTCGAGATTACCGATCACCACACCAATGTCACGTGCCATACGCTCGACGGTATTCCGGTGTGCGGCAAGTCGGCGGGGGAGTGCGCCGCCTGCGCCGAGCGCGTCGTGGCCGAGCGGGCGGCAGATAACGCCGACACGCCCATGTCGATTGAGTCCATCATCGACTTTATCGAGGACGGCGACATCGAGGACGCCCGCGCTGCCGTCGAGCGCCAGATTGAGCTGAACGGCGCAATCAGTGCCGAGGGCCTCGCGCATGCTTGGGGCGCCGAGGTGGGCCGTACGCTGCTGGGTGCTCGTGCCGATGACGTCGCCTGCCGTGCCCGTGCCCGTGCGGCCGCCGGGTCCGACGCCCGCATGAACGGCTGCGCGCTGCCGGTCGCCATTGTGTGCGGCTCGGGCAATCAGGGCATTACCTGCGCATTGCCCGTCATGGAGTATGCCGAGTACCTGCGTTGCGACCACGAGCGCCTGGTGCGCGCCGTGATGCTGTCCGATCTTATCGCCGTGCATATCAAGAGCTATATTGGTGCGCTCTCGGCGTTTTGCGGTGCTATTTGCGCCGCGTGCGGTGCCGGCGCAGCCATTACCTGGCTGTGCGGTGGCACGCGCGAGCAGATTGGCGCGACGGTCTCGAATACGCTTGGCAACGTGGGCGGCATCGTGTGCGACGGCGCCAAGGCGAGCTGTGCCGCCAAGATTTCGGCTGCCGTTGATGCGGCGATTCTGGGACATGATATGGCCATGCAGGGTCGCGGCTTCCGCGCCGGCGAGGGCCTGATCCAGGATACTGTTGAGCAGACAATCGCCAGCATGGGCTACGTAGGCCGCGTGGGCATGAAGGACACCGACGTCGAGATCCTCAACATAATGATCGGTAAAACCCAAGTGTGCTAGTTACGCGGTTTTACCAAACCGCGTAACCAGTCGACGCTGCAAACGCCCCTAAGCGGCAATCTGCCTTTCAATCGTCGGGCATGGCCAGAAGGCCTATGCCCTCTTCTTTCAAGGCACATTGCTCGCTTAGGGGCGTTTTCGCTGACTTATGCTCAACCTGCGGCGCTATTTTGTTTGGAGCTAGGGGTCCTATGACAGTTCGTCGGCTACTTGGTGTTCGTAGAAGGCTTCTACTACGGCGTTGAAGTCGCGGGCGAAGTCTTCCATGGTTCCGCGCCAGGTGGCTCGGCTGGGCTTGCCCTGGCCCACATAGGCGGTTTGGATGCCGCAATCGGGGGACGGGAAGTCGCGCTTCGGATCGTTGCCCACCATAAGGACCTCATGCGGCTCGAGCCCCATCACCTGAAGCTGCTCTAGATAGTAGGTGGCATCGGGCTTGCAGCGGGTGGTGTTTCCCATGTGCGTCACGAGCTCAAAGGGGGCGTCGGTCAGGTCGCCCCAACCCATGCGGCACTCGATGGCTCCCTGCGTAAAGCTGGGGTTGGTGAAGAGCGCGCAGCGCAGTCCTGCGTCCTGTACGGCCTGAAGCGCGGCGTGTGCGCCCGGCATGGCGTGGGCGTTGATGACATCGTCGTTCTTGTACGGCAGGACTTCGCGGTCGTAGTAGGTAAACGCCTCGTAGATGAGTGGGTCCGAGAGGCAAATGCCGCACCGGCGCTCAACCTCTTCTTGGTAAAACTCAAGATTGGTACGATTGTCCGTGCCTCTGCGGCGATTGGCGTTGAGGTCGACCAAGATGGTGCCGAGGCGTGCCATCGTGCCACCGCGGCTGCGGCGCCCGATATCCGCGAGCATCGAAGAGACATCCTTAAAATAGCGAAGGATGAACGCGTTGAGGTTGATGCTAAGAAGCGTCTCGTCCATATCGAAAACGACTGCTTTGAGCACGCGGGCACCTTTCTCGTAAATTTAATCTAGAGTCGTTGGCTCCGGATACTTTACCCCAAAGTCGAATGCCTGGCTGGTTATCGTCAAGTTGTGGAGACGTGTGTTCATAAGATTACGAAAAAGTCTCCACACGAGTAAAAAATCGCAGTTCACGCTTGAAATCGAACTCATTTCCCCGTAACCTATACGAACGTGATTGCATAAGCGTCACATTAGTATCTGTCGGCTCCCGAGTGTTCCTAAACGTTGTGTGCTTGTCGCACCCTTCTGTAGGTCCTAGCAATCGGGGCCCCGTAGTTCGAAAGGGGTCCACCTTTGAGTGAGATTCAGAACTCGTCCATTTTCTCTCTTGACGATGTCAATGAGGAGGAGATGAACAACCTCATCGACGGTACGATTACCGACTTTGATGAGGGCGATCTCGTTAACGGCACTGTCGTTAAGATCGAGCATGACGAGGTGCTCGTTGACATTGGATTCAAGTCCGAGGGCGTTATCCCGGTCCGCGAGCTGTCCATCCGCAAGGACGCTAACCCTGCAGACATCGTTGCACTCGGTGATCCCATCGAGGCTCTGGTTCTCCAGAAGGAGGACAAGGACGGTCGTCTGGTCCTGTCCAAGAAGCGTGCCGAGTACGAGCGTGCTTGGAACCGCATCGAGGAGAAGTTCAACTCCGGCGAGAACGTCGAGGGCGAGGTCATCGAGGTTGTCAAGGGCGGCCTGATCCTCGACATCGGCCTGCGTGGCTTCCTGCCCGCTTCCCTCGTCGACCTCCGTCGCGTCAAGGACCTCACCTCCTACATGGGCACCCGCATCGAGGCTCGCGTCATCGAGATGGACCGCAACCGCAACAACGTCGTCCTCTCCCGTCGCGTCGTGCTAGAGGAGTCCCGTAAGGCCGAGCGCTCCGAGATCCTGTCCAAGCTCAAGTCTGGCATGCGTCTCCAGGGCACCGTTTCCTCCATCGTCGACTTCGGCGCCTTCGTCGACCTCGGCGGTATCGACGGCCTCATCCACATCTCCGAGCTCTCCTGGAACCACGTCAACCATCCTTCCGAGGTTGTCAAGGTCGGCCAGGAGGTCGAGGTCGAGGTTCTCGACGTCGATCTCAACCGCGAGCGCATCTCCCTGGGTCTCAAGCAGACCACCGAGGATCCGTGGCGCGCACTGGTCAAGAAGTACCCCGTCGGCGCTATCGTCGAGGGCACTGTGACCAAGCTTGTCCCGTTCGGCGCTTTCGTTGATCTGGGCGAGGGCATCGAGGGCCTGGTGCACATCTCCGAGATGGCCAACAAGCACGTCGATCAGCCTTCTCAGGTCACCCACGTGGGCGACAAGGTTCAGGTCAAGGTCATGGAGATCGACCTCGACCGTCGTCGTATCTCCCTGTCCATGAAGTCCGCTGCTGAGACTCTGGGCGTCGAGATCGAGGTTACCCCGCTGCCTTCCGAGAAGAAGGACGAGGAGACCGACGCCGAGTAAATCGGTTTGACGATCACTTGTTTGAAGGGATCCGTCCGCAATGGACGGGTCCCTTTTTGCATTTGCTGCTGACGCGCGCGATGCTACCCGTGCGTAATGCTATCTGGGCTGTTCGCAGGCTATTGGGCTGTCGGTGCATGAAAAATGCCGACATCCCGCCTCGGGGAGGAGGCGGGAACACACCGAGTAGACGGAGGGGTGCGGAGCGCGGTCGCGTCTCGACTGACGACGTTGCCCATCGACAGGACCATTGTAGCGCATGGCGGTTCTTGGTATATCGTGTCGAGCGTTTGCGTTGTGCCATTGCCTGCGGCAACGGTGTGTTACACTTTTGCACTGCTGAGTGGGCCAGACGGTCGCGCGATGTGCTGCTTGCAGTACGTGTGAGGAAAGTCCGGGCTCCAGAGGGCGGGATGCCGGCTAACGGCCGGGCGGAGTGATCCGACGGAAAGCGCCGCAGAAAAGAAGACTCCCACCTGCGTCGTAAGGCGTAAAGGGAAAAGCTGAAACGGTGGTGTAAGAGACCACCAGCGTCGTGGTAACACGGCGGCTTTGCAAGCCCCATCCGGAGCAAGCGCGAATAGGAACGCTATGGGCCGGCCCGGTCCGCGTTCGGGTAGCGTGCGTGGAGCTGCATGGTAACGTGCAGACAAGATAAATGACCGTTCACGACAGAACCCGGCTTATAGGCCCACTCAGCACTTTGTTGACGCTGCGAACCCGTCAGCGCGGCAATCTGCCTTTCAAGCCTTCGGGCATGACCATAAGGTCAATGCCCTTGTCTTTCAAGGCACCTTGCTCGCGCTGACGGGTTCTCGCTGTTGGTGACGGTATCATTGGCGTTTCCGTTCTTGTTGGCGAGGTCAACGGTGCTGTCTTTGCCGTATTATTGAGGCTGTTTGTTGCTGCGCTTTATTTTGTTGAGGGGCTTTGTTGGACAGCTATTTTACTCTGCAATCGAATATTGAGGTTTCGGGCGAATTTGTGGACCGCAAGAGCCGGTTTATTGCCCAGCTGGTCCATATTGAGTCCGAGGATGAGGCGAATGCCTTTATCGAGACCGTTCGCAAACGTCATTACGACGCTCGACACAATGTTCCCGCGTGGATTTTGGTCGATGGACGCGAGCGTCAAAGCGATGACGGTGAGCCGAGCCGCACGAGCGGTATGCCGACGCTCGAGGTGTTGCGCGGCGCGGGGCTCAAAAATGTTTGCTGCGTAGTGACGCGCTATTTTGGTGGCACGCTGTTGGGGCCTGGTGGCTTGGTACGCGCCTATACCGCGGCGACGCAAGCGGCGGTGGCCGCGGCTCGGGAGGCCGGGCAGATCGTCGAGATGACGAGCGTCGTGCCTGTTGACGTGCATGTGGCCTATCCGCAGTATGAGCAGGTGCTTCGCTTGGCGCAGGATTCGGGTGCCAAGGTTTCGGATACCGATTACGCGGATGCCGTGACACTTCACTTGGTGTTTAAGGCGGGGGAGCAGGAGTCTTTTTGCGCCAGGATGCGCGAGCTTATGGCGGGGCGCGAGGAGATCGAGGTCGGTGCTCCCGTATTTGCCGAGTTCTAACGGCGACGGCCGGCGTGCTTTTGGATGGATCCCAAGCGCGCCGGCCGTCGTTTTTCTGTGCTGCCGTTTACTCGGCGAGCTGCTTTAGTACATCACAGGCGATTTCGACGGCATCGTCGATGCAGCCGGGGCAGCTGCGAAGCGGACCCTTGTCCGATCCGATGCCCTTGAGCGTGCCGCAGACGGTCGTCGTGTTCTTCTCGCCAAAACGCTTGGCGATTTCGCGCGACGGTTTGTAGGTCTGGCCCTTGGTCTTGGGGTTTTCCATGCCGTCGCTCATCACAAAGCCCATGATGGCCACGGCGCCCGAGATGGCGCCGCAGGTTTCGGTCATGCCGCCCATGCCGGCGCCAAATCCCTCGGTGAGGGTAAAGGCGGTCTGGGGGTCGAGCCCGACGGCAGGTGCGAGCGTGCAGGCGACGGCCTGGGCGCAGTTAAAGCCACGGGCGTGGTATTCGGCAGCCTGAGCCTGACAGGCGTTGATGTCGAGCTGGGCCGTATCGATTTGCTTCATCGTTGTCTCCTTGTTCACGGTGTACCCGCCTATGGTACCCGTGACGGGGCATGTAATCATCGAGAGCTTCATGTATGCCTCGTTTTTATCTATCGAACAAATGCCCAAGGCTTGAGATAAATACCCCTGATCAATTTGTCCCTTAACCTACCTTGGGGATGGGTTGTGAGGGGTGCGGGGTAGCGGTATCGTGAACCGGATAAAACGTAACCCAGGCAAGGGAGCTAGATATGAGCGAGCAGACCATCGGTACTACATGTGTTCAGGGCGGCTATCACCCGGGAGATGCCGAGCCGCGCCAGGTGCCCATTTACCAGTCCACCACGTGGAAATACGACACGTCGGAGCACATGGGCAAGCTGTTTGACCTGGAGGAGTCTGGTTACTTCTACAGCCGTCTGCAGAACCCCACGTGCGATCTGGTTGCCGCCAAGATCTGCGAGATGGAGGGCGGCACCGCTGCGATGCTCACGAGCTCGGGCATGGCTGCGAACTTCCTCGCGATCTTTAACGTGGCCGGTGCCGGCGATCACGTGGTCGCGAGCTCTGCCATCTATGGCGGTACCTACAACCTGCTCGCCCATACTATGGAGCGCATGGGTCTGACCTGCACGTTCGTTGCCCCCGACTGCACCGACGAAGAGCTCGAGGCAGCCTTCCAACCCAACACCAAGCTCGTCTTTGGCGAGACGATCGCCAATCCCGCCCTTGCCGTGCTCGATATTGAGCGCTTTGCCAAGGCCGCGCATGACCACGGCGTGCCGCTGATGGTCGATAACACCTTCCCGACGCCCGTGATGTGCCGCCCCTTTGAGTGGGGCGCCGACATCGTTACGCACTCCACCACCAAGTACATGGATGGACATGCTGCCTACCTGGGCGGCGTGATCGTCGACCACGGCCAGTTTGACTGGATGGCCCATGCGGACAAGTTCCCGGGTCTCACCACGCCCGACGAGAGCTACCACGGCGTGACCTATGCCGAGAAGTTCGGTCGTGAGGGCGCCTTCATTACCAAGGCAACCGCTCAGCTCATGCGCGACCTCGGCCCCATGCAGAACCCTCAGGCGGCCTTCTTCTTGAACAGCTCGCTCGAGAGCCTGCATGTGCGCATGCCGCGTCATTGCGAGAACGGCCTGGCCGTTGCCAAGTTCCTGCAGAGTCATCCCAAGGTACGCTTCGTGAGCTATCCGGGCCTGGAGGGCGATAAGTACTACGACATCGCTCAGAAATACATGCCCAACGGTACCTGCGGCGTTGTGAGCTTTGGCTTTAACGGTGGTCGCGCGGCGGCCGAGACCTTTATGAAGAGCCTCAAGCTCGCCCAGATCGCCACGCACGTGGCCGACGCCCGCACTTGCTGCCTGCATCCCGCTAATGCCACACATCGCCAGATGAACGATGAGGAGCTCATCGCCTGTGGCATCTCCGCCGACATGGTGCGCCTGTCGTGCGGCCTCGAGGACACGGCCGACTTGATTGCCGACCTTGAGCAGGCACTCGAGCAGTGCTAGGCTAGCTCCGTACAAGGCGCCGATGCTGGCAGAAAGCTTCGGCGACCTTTCGTTCCGATTCCGTAGGCGGGACCCCAATCGCGGCAGTTTGCAGGCGATTGGGGCCCCGTTTTTGCGTTGCGCCACTCGAAAGGATGGATATGGAGAAAACCGCAGAGCAGCTGCGCCGCGAGCACATTGCCCTAGAGGGCGACACCCATGGCAAGAACAAGTGGGCGATTCTGTTTACCGTGCTCATCATGACGTTTATGGTGTGTCTGGATTCGACCGTCGTGACCGTGGCGCTGCCCGTGATGCAAAAGGAGCTGGGCGTGGGCCTCGATCGCATTCAGCTGGTGAGTTCGGTGTACCTGCTTGCGACATGCGTGGCTATGTTGCCGTTTGGCCGTCTGGGCGACGTGCGTGGCAAGGTGAATGTGTTCCAGCTGGGCGTCATCGTCTTTTCGGTCGGTTCGCTGCTGTGCGGCCTTTCGGCCTCGCTCGAGGTTCTTATCCTGGCACGCATTGTTCAGGGCATCGGTTGCGCGGCGGCCATGGCTAACAACATGGGTATCATCACCGAGTCGTTTCCGGCGCGCGAACGAGGCCGTGCCATGGGTATTCTCGCGACCTTTGTGGCCCTCGGCATGATGTGTGGCCCCGTGCTCGGCGGCATGCTGGTGGCAAGCTTTCCCTGGGAGAGTATCTTCCTCATCAACCTGCCTATTGGCATAATCTCGTTTATCGTGGGGCTCTACACGCTGCCGCATGTTAAGCCGGAGGCCGGCGAGCGCCCCATGTCCTTGATTGAGGCTACTCGTCGCTGCTTGGCAAATTCGGCCTTCACCATCAACCTTGCCTGCATGCTCATCGTGTTCGTTGGTATTGGCGCATCCGAGTTTATCCTGCCGTTCTATTTTCAGGACGCCCACGGCTTTGGTTCCGACATTTCCGGATTGCTCTTTTTGGCGCTGCCGATGGTGAATGCCTTTATCGGGCCGCTTTCGGGTACGGTTTCGGACCGCGTTGGCTGCGAGGGCCCCACGGCGGTCGGTCTGGGCTTGTACGTGTGCGGTCTCTTTGCGGTAAGCACGCTCGACGAGCACTCTTCTATCCCTGTGATCGTGTGTTGCGTCGCGTTTATGTCGTGCGGTACGTCGATTTTCCAGAGTCCCAATAACTCGCTGTATATGGGCTCGGCTCCGCGCGAGGCACTTGGCTTTGCAGGTAGCTTGGGCAGCTTGGCGCGCTATGCGGGCATGGCGCTGGGTATTACGGCAGGTTCGCATATCCTCTATGGGCAGATGAGCGTGGCGATGGGCGAGGCCGTGACCAGTATTGTTGCAGGCCGTCCGGATGTGTTCCTGTTCGGCTTTCGCTCGGTGTTCTACGTGCTTATGGCTGTGGCCGCTGTGGGCTTTGCGCTCGCCATGGTGCGTTTGGTGAAGA
>CAJMPE010000069.1 GCA_905215275.1 uncultured bacterium
TTGTGTGGGGTCCCGGTCTTCACAATTTCCGTCAAGCTTTTGGTCAGGTTTTGGTTAGTTGGCGGGTTGGTGGAAGGGCAAAAGATTATTCGACAAAAAAGCTCAGAGAAAGTGCTGGTAGGGGAGTTGTTGAGGTTTTCGACAGCTTTTGTCAACAAGAAACTTTGCGGCTATTGCTACGGATTGCGTTGCCGTGGCCTTGGCGGTGCGGGATGCTGGGCGTAAGCGTCGAATGCTCCGATTTTGGAGGCCAGCATGGACCTGTTTCTTGAGACTCCGCAGCAACAAGCCGAGCGCATGTTGCGCCAACAGCAACGGCTTATGGAGATGCAAATGCAAGGGGCGGCAGCCCAGCCCTTTGCGCAAAATGTCGTGCCCGCTGCTGTACCTGCAGCTGTGCCCGGGTGTAAATCGGCGCCAGAGGCCTATTCCGTACAGCAAGATTCATATGCGCAGGAGCTCGCGTTCGACAAGCGTCGTGCGCGTCGTCGCCGTGTGGGCCAGCGCTTGCGCATATTGGCGATGATCGTGCTCATCCCGTTAGGGCTTGCGGCCATCTTTCTGGCGTCGTATGCCCTCACGTGCATCCTCAACGGCGCATCGCCCAACGAGGTGCTCCAACATCTGTCAGCCCTCGGCCAGCGCCTAGGCGATGTCATAACAACAATCCGCGCCGGCTGGGAGAGTTAGCGTTTGTCACATTAGGACTTCTAGGGTGTAGGGATTATCGCCATGAGTAGAATCCTCGCATCCTGTGGGTCCTGTCATGCGACTCAATAGTATTATTGAAGATGAATAATAATAGGATTTGTTATGTATAAGCAGGATTTAGAACAGACTCTTTTGGGCATTGACGAAGAGGCGGAGCTGGAAATAGGTCCAAGAGACGACAGGCCGAACGTTGTATTGGTGGGAGGAAGCGCCTTCATGCTAAACGATGTGACGAATCGTTCGGTTACACATGACATTGATGTGTTTGAGGCAGATAGGTGCCTCCGCGAGATCATAGCTCGATACCCCGAGGTGAATGGTATGGCGGTGGCATATTGTAATCAGATGCCGTTCAATTACGAAGATCGTTTGATTCCCTTGGATATTGGGGCGCGTTTTATCAGGTACTTTACGCCATCCTTGGAGGACCTGGCGGTAATGAAGCTCTATGCCTGTCGTCCGAACGACATCATCGATCTTCATAGTCAGGCATTCGTCGACCGACTTGATTGGGGGTTGCTCGAACGGCTTATATTCGACGAGGGAGAGGCGCTGGCGTCGTCGCCTTCGGAGCGGAGTTATCAAGAGATGGTCTGTGCATACAGGCAATACAAAAAGGAGGTGCTCGGTTGAATCTGACCTTTGAGGGATTCTTAAAAGGCTATTGCCGAGAGCTATCCGGACAGCGGTCGCTGAGTTTTAGAAAATTGGTTGAGCAGGCGACGACGGATGCGCCGCGCGTGGCGGAGCCTCTGTTTTTGCTCGCTTTGGCGCAAGGAAAAGCCGAATACGTTCTGGGTTTATCCGAGGGCTCGTGGATGGAACGGGATTACCGAGACGTTTTATCCTTGTACGGTCAAGCGGGTAGCATGGCGTCTCTATGCGCCAAAAGTGAGCTCCCAAATCGTTATGCCAACGTTTGGCGTGCGTATAGAGCGGTGAAGGAAAAGCCGGCGGCCGATAGAAGGGTGAACGCCCTGATGAGAAAGAAAACGCTGGAAGCATTGGAGGAATCGGGTGTAACGCGCTATGGCCTCTGCCGTGCTCTGCACCTGAATAAAGGAAACGTATACGCATACTTGGCCGGCGATGACTCAAAGGTGAGCAGGAAAACGGCGCGCCGCATTATGGAATATGCGGAGGAGAGGGGCACCCAAGAAGGGGCCGGGCGCCCGGTGTGTGTGGCGGGGTAAGATTGATCGCGGTTTTGATTGGTGCTCGATTGGGTTTGTTGGGCGGAGATTATGTCTGCTATTGATATTGTGCTTGTTGCGATCGCCTTGGTGGCGGTGGGGGTTGCTGCGGCTTGCGCCCTTCAGCTCAAGAGCCTGCGTGCCGAGTTGCGGGAGCGTGGCGACGGTGGCGCGGAAACGCTGGCAGCACTCGAGCAGGCCAACAACGCGCTCGATGCCCTGAACGTCGCGCTGGCCGAAACCCGCCGCACGGCCAATGCCATCGCGCAGCAGCAGACGACCGATGCGGCCGTGGAGCAGCAACGTTACCTGACCATCGCACGCGAGTTCTCGCAAGCTGGTGACCGGATGGATGACCTGCGCCGCGAGACGGCCCAACAGCTCGGCGCCAATCGCGAGGGCATCGAGCATCGCCTGGACAAGGTGCGCGAGACGGTCGATGCTCAGCTGGGCGCCATCCGCAAAGACAACAACGTGCAGCTCGATCAGATGCGCGCGACGGTGGACGAGAAGCTCTCCCGCACGCTCAACGACCGACTGTCGGCATCGTTTAAGCAGGTGAGCGACCAGCTCGAGGCCGTGTATAAGGGCCTGGGCGATATGCAATCTATCGCCACCGGCGTAGGCGACCTCAAGCGTGTGCTGGGCAATGTAAAAGCGCGCGGCATTTTGGGCGAGGTGCAGCTGGGTGCAATTCTGGCGGACATCCTTACACCCGACCAGTATCTGGAAAACGTCGCCACCAAGCCCGGTGCCTCGGAGCGCGTTGAGTTTGCCGTCAAGCTGCCGGTAGACGAGGGCGATCCCGTGCTGCTGCCGATCGATTCCAAATTCCCGGGCGACGCGTACGAGCATCTGATCGACGCCCAGGAGTCGGGCGATGCGGAGGCCGTTGCCGCAGCGCGCAAGACGCTCGATATGATGGTGAAACGCGAGGCAAAGGACATCTGCGAAAAGTACCTGAGCGTGCCCGCGACCACCAACTTTGGCATTATGTTCGTGCCTTTTGAGGGTCTGTACGCCGAGGTCGTCAGTCGCCCCGGGCTTATCGAGACCTTGGGCCGCGACTATCACGTCAACGTTGCCGGCCCCAGCACCATGGCGGCCATCCTCAACAGCCTGCAGATGAGCTACCAGACGTTTAAGTTGCAAAAACACACCGACGACGTGCTGCGTGTGCTCTCTGCCGTCAAGGCCGAGCTGCCGCGCTATCAGGCGGCGCTGCGCCGCGCCCAGCAGCAGATCGAGACCGCGGGTAAAACGGTCGAGGGCATCATCACCACACGCACCAACGTTATGGAGCGCAAACTCAAGGATATCGACGCGCTGGAAGACACGCGGGAGGCCGACGAGATCTTGGGGCTCACGTCTGCGAGCCTGCTCGCAGACCAAAAAGACGAGGACTAGCTGCATCTGACGGTGGGGCGCCTGCGCAAGCACGGCGCGGGCGCTTTTCGCGCCGTGCTTGCCTGAAGTGCGCTTTAGTGTGCAACAATGGCGTTTCGCCCTATCAGACGCGAAAGGAAGCCCATGTCTCAGAGAAGCACCAGTCCGCTCAAACGCTCCACCGTGCGCCGCACGCTACAGCGTTTTTGGGACGTCACGCGCACGCAGCCACTGATCGTCTTTCTCTCGGTATTCTCGTCGGCGGGTTATATCTTTTTGCTTACGTTTGCCAACACCTACGTGATGGCCCTTATCGTCGACCGCGTCCAGGCCGGCCCCGTGGCAGGCGACCAGGTGTTTGAGGTCTTTGGTCCTTACATTCTGGCGCTCGTGCTCGTTAACCTGATAGGCCAGATCCTCTCCAAGCTGCAGGACTACACCGTCTACAAGCTCGAGATTGCTGGTAACTATCACCTGGCGCGCTTGTGCTTCGACACGCTCTCCAATCAATCCATGACATTCCACACCAGTCGATTTGGCGGATCGCTTGTGAGCCAGACGAGCCGTTTTATGAGCGGTTACACGGGTCTGGTGGACGTGACGGTGTATTCGCTCATCCCCACTATCACCTCGGTTGTCTGCACGGTGGCGGCGCTCGCCCCGGTGGTGCCGACGTTTACCGTGATCCTGGTGGGCATCATGGTCGTCTACATTGCGTTTGTCTGGCTTATGTACAAGCGCATCATGCCGCTTTCGGCCGCGACGTCCGCCGCGCAGAACAAGCTGTCGGGCGTGCTGTCCGATGCGGTCACGAACATCCTGGCCGTCAAGACCTGTGGGCGCGAGGACTTTGAGCGCGACCTGTTCGATGCCGCCGACCGCGCTGCGCGCGATGCCGAAACGGTATCGATGCACGCCATGATGCAACGCAACTTTACGACCTCGGGCCTTATCGTTATCACCATGGCCGTGGTGAGTGTGTTCGTCGCGGGCGGCAACGCGTGGTTTGGCATCTCTGCCGGCGCGCTCGTCATGATCTTTACCTATACGTACAACCTCACCATGCGTCTGAACTACGTGAGCTCCATGATGCAGCGCATCAACCGCGCGCTGGGCGATGCGGCCGAGATGACGCGCGTGCTGGACGAGCCGTGTCTGGTGGCAGACGACGAGAACGCCCCCGAGCTCAAGGTGAGCGAGGGCGCGATTGATTTTGAGCACTTGAGCTTTGCATACCGTGATGCCGCGGCGGGCGAGAGCGTGTTCGACGACCTGACGCTCCATGTGGCGGCGGGCCAGCGCGTGGGCCTGGTGGGCAAATCGGGCTCGGGCAAGACGACACTCACCAAGCTGTTGCTGCGCCTGGACGACGTACAGGTCGGCCGCGTGCTCGTGGACGGCCAGGACGTTTCGCGCTGCACGCAGCAGAGCCTGCGCCGCCAAGTTGCCTACGTGCCGCAGGAGGCGCTGCTGTTCCATCGCTCCATTCGCGAGAATATCGCCTACGGCCGCCCCGACGCCACCGACGAACAGATTCGCGAGGCGGCTCGCTTGGCTAATGCGACCGAGTTTATCGACCGCCTGCCCCGTGGCTTTGACACCATGGTGGGCGAGCGGGGCGTTAAGCTTTCGGGCGGCCAGCGCCAGCGCGTGGCCATTGCCCGCGCTATTCTGACCGATGCGCCGATCCTGGTGCTCGACGAGGCGACGTCTGCCTTGAACAGCGAGTCCGAGGCGCTGGTGCAGGAGGCGCTCGAGAACCTGATGCGCGGCCGCACCTCCATTGTGGTGGCACATCGCCTGTCCACCGTGGCAGCGCTCGACCGCATCGTGGTACTGGCGGACGGCGAGATTGTCGAGGACGGTACGCATGCGCAGCTTGTCGAGGCTGGCGGCGAGTACGCAAGCCTGTGGGGCCGCCAGACCGGCGCATTTTTGGAGGCGTAAAGACCCCATACGTGGGACAATCGTGCCCATAGGTTTGTTATGCCGCCGAGCCGAGGAGTCGTTATGCCACGCGAGACCAATGCCGCCAAACGCGAGCGCGCCATCGAGGTGTGCGAGCGCCTTAACCGTCGCTATGGCCCGGTCGAGTGCTTCTTGGACCACGAGAATCCCTTTAGGCTGCTCATCGCGGTGCTGCTCTCGGCGCAAACGACCGACGCGCAAGTCAACAAGGTGACGCCGCGGCTGTTTGCCCAGTGGCCCACGCCCGAGGCCATGGCCGGGGCGAGTGTTGCCGACGTGGCGGACACGATCAAGTCGCTTGGCTTCTACAAGAGCAAGGCCAAACACGCCGTGGAAGCGGCGCAGATGATCGTTGCCGATTACGGCGGTGTAGTGCCGGCGGATATGAAGGAGCTCGTCAAACTGCCGGGTGTGGGGCGCAAGACGGCGAACATCGTGCTCAACGTGGGGTATGGCATCGTGGAAGGCATCGCGGTGGATACGCACGTCAACCGTATCGCGCATCGCCTGATGCTGAGTCCCAAGACGCATGCCAAAGAGCCGCTCAAGACCGAGCAGGATCTGCTCAAGATCTTGCCGCACGAGTATTGGGAGTCGGTCAATCACCAGTGGATCACCTTTGGCCGCGAAATCTGCGACGCCCGCAAACCCAAGTGCGACGAGTGCCCACTGGCAGACCTTTGCCCCAGCGTACGGGTGACGGGGTAGGGTCCGGCACGCTTTGCCGGCGTCCGAAGGCTGTGGTCAATGTTGTGCAACACATTTGAGCCGCGAGGGCTCAATATGATGGCGACAGATACCGTTTGTTGTGAGGGGATGCCCGAATATGTTTTGCACCAAGTGTGGATTCGAGATGCCCGACGGAACCGATTTTTGCACGAACTGCGGGGCGCGCATGGGCGCTGCCTCTCCGGCGGCCGCGCCTGCTGAGCCCGCATCGATGCCGGCGGCAGGGATGCCTCCCGTGCAGAAGAAGTCACATAAGCGCGCGGTGATTGTCGGCATGTGCGTGGTGGGCGTGCTCGTTGCCGGCGGTGCCGCTCTGGCGCTGACCGGCGTGCTGGGTCCGCTTGGGCAGGGCAACTCATCGCAGATTACGGTACTGGGGTCCGACGAGGGTTCAGCCGAGCACAAGGACAAGGGAAGCGCCAAGGAGAAGCCTGCCGATGAGCAAGAAGAGCCGGAAGAGACCGAGCAGACGGGCAGCAGCGTAAAGGTCGACCTCAATGACCAGGCAACCTATGCCGCCGCGAATCTGTTCCTGTCGAACTTTACGGAGGAGCACTTCGATCGGGACTGGTATCAGGCGGGCGGCTTCGATTCGACTGACGGACTTTCGGATGACGAGAAATACAAGCTGGTTAAGTTTATCTGGTGCCATTTTATTGACAACGCGCCGTATCGAATCGAGAAAGGCGACTATGACAACGGTAATAGCCAGCGTGTGGCGACTGATGTGATCAATAGGGAACTCAACCGCTTGACGGGTCTGACGCTTTCCGATGCCGATATGACTTATGACAGAA
Source organism: uncultured bacterium (assembly GCA_905215275.1). Lineage (GTDB taxonomy): Bacteria > Actinomycetota > Coriobacteriia > Coriobacteriales > Coriobacteriaceae > Collinsella. The sequence goes on from CAJMPE010000069.1 coordinate 6,785, forward strand.
CGCCGGAGGGGCAGGCGATTCCTGATTCGGCCGAAGCGCATGACGGGTACCTGTATCTGAAACAGGAATACGGCCAGGGAAATTACAACCCATCGTGTGCCATCGTTACGGGCGCGACTGACCTTGGCGACAACACCTACGAGCTTACCTATGAGGTTTACAGTGCTGGCGGTGCGTTACTTCCTTCCGACATCCCCGAGAGCACCTATGGCCTGCCAAAGGACCAGTTCATCGCCGCAATTCAAGCGGACGCATCCAGGGGCCGTACCGAGACTTGCACGGTCCGCGTCGCGCAGGGTGACGGCGCTCCGACCTTCACACTGCTTAAAATGGGCGTCTACGATTAGACTCGGCGTATAGCTCACTCTGATAGCGCCAGACGGCTTGCCCGTCTGGCGTTTTTGTTGCGGGGCTGGGCGTACGCTTGAGCTGGAGTCCTCTCCATGCGCTACCATGACAAGCAATGAATTTGACGAACGACCCGCCGAGCTTGCCTCGGCGGGCTTTTGGCGTTGCAATGCCGGAGGAACAGCATGCTCATTCACCGTATAGCCGCACAGCTCTACACTGCCGAGGCGCTGCAGACCGTCGAGGCCGGGCTCGATTCTGGCGAGGACGTGACGCTGGCCGTGTCTCAGTCGGGTCGAACGCTTATGGCCGCTGCCCAGTTTGCGCGCCGCCCGCGCCCTACGGTCTACATCGTGAGTGGCGAGGATGCAGCCGATCGCGCCGCGCGTAGCCTTGCCGCCTATGTGGGCCTGGCGCACGTGTGCCGCTTTCCCGAGCGCAAGGACTATCCTTGGCGCGAGCAGGCGCCCGACGACGCCGTGGTGGCCCAGCGCTGCGAGGCGCTCGGGCGCATCGTGCGCGGGGACAACTGCATCATGGTCGCCTCGGCCCGTGCGCTGCTGCGTTGCGTGCCGCCAGTCGAGAGCCGCTACTGGGAGTCCACTACTTTTGCGGTGGGCGAGGAGATTCCTTTTGACGAGGTGCCACAGCGCTTGGTGGGCATGGGCTACACCAATGCCGGTGCCGCCGACGCGCCCGGCCTGTTCCGTGTGCACGGCGACACCGTCGAGGTGTTCCCCGCGCAGGAAAAAGCGCCCGTGCGCATTGAGTTTTTCGGCGACGAGATCGATCGCATCCGCCGTATGGTGAGCTCAACGGGCCAGACCATCGGCAACGAAGACAGCATCGAGATCTTCCCCTGCCGTGAGCTGGCGCTTACCGACGAGGCCGTCCACAACATGCATGTGGCGCTCTATCGTGCCAGTCAGGACGACAGCAAACTGGCCGCATTGCTCGAGATGGTGGATGCGCGCATCGTCACGCCTGAGCTCGATCGCTTTTTGCCGGTGATGTACGGCCAGACCGTAAGCCCGCTGTCGCACGTGAGCGGCAAGGCGCTCGTGGTGCTGTCCGAGCCGCGCTCGCTGTTCGACGATTGCCTGCGCGCCTACGAGGATATCGAGGCCCGTGCCGGCGAGGCGGGGGTCGATCGCCTGGACGGCTTGTACGTGCGCGCCCAACAGCTCGACTTTGGTGCCCAGCAGCGCCTGAACTACGTGAGCCTCATCCGTGCCGGCGGTGCGGTGACGGCCGAGCTCAAGATTGAGCAGCCGGCCATCGCAGGATCGGACAACCGTTTTATGACGCGCATCCAGGAGGTCGTGGGCAAGCGCTATGCCTGCGTGTTTGCCATTCCCGACCGCGGTGCGCGCGAGTCGATGGAGCTCACCTTTGGTGACGAGGGCATTACCTTTGAGGAGTCGCTGACGGCGGCCCCCGAAAACGCCGGCGCTATCGGCGACCGCGTGCGCGTGAAAATCTTCTGGTTTTGGAAATATACCGGGACGGTCGTTTATGTTCCGGGGATGTCGCCGGTTCGACGGGATATGGAAACCGAACAGTTCCGGCGCATTTGTATCAAAACCGATGGCGGCGATTATCGAACCGAAGAAATCGCGTCCGACGGACAGTTGGCAAATGCAAACGTGATTTTCATGAACCGTCAATCCGGCATCGTCTCGTTGCAGCCCTCGGACATCATTTCCGAAGATGACGAATTTCGTCAGGAACTGGATTCCAAACATCCGCCCATGCCCGGAATCCGACTGGTTCAGACCGCAACTCCAGGCAAAAGCAAACTCGGAGGTCTGCCCAATCTTCCCGCATCCGTTCCGTGGCCGAAAAATCCGGAAGGCATCGAGCTGGATTTATTGGCACAGATCCATTGTCCGGAACTCCCTAAAGGGCTTGGATTTCCCGAAACCGGGACGCTGTTTTTCTTCTATGACTGTAAACAACAGTTCGGTGAATATGGCGAACGGGCGCGCGTTGTTTATACCGGGGAACCGCTGCCCGACATGCCGCGCACTCGAACCGTTCCACGCAGGGGATATGATGACAGTTGTCAGACTTTTATAAAACCGGAACAGTATGAATCTTTCGCTTCGGATGTGCTTGAAATGTGCGGATATGAAGCGAATCATCAGATGCTCGGTTATCCATTGTGGATTCAGCGCGACGAAACGCCGGAGGATCGCGTTTTGCTGCTTCAGATTGACAGCGACACAACC
>CAJMPE010000070.1 GCA_905215275.1 uncultured bacterium
AGCAGAGTCGTTCAAAAGGTTATTAGTGGCCGGGCCCGCTCCCTTATGCACCACCATTGGGAACTTTGGCTGATAGTTTTAGCGCAATGAGGGTTTGGCTGAAGGGACCTTTGGTACCCGTTCGGACACTTTGGCCCTTGATGAGCGTTTGGCTGATTGCTGCCTTGGGTACTCTTTGGGTTACTTTGGATCTGTTTGATTTTTAATTGTTGGAGGGCTTGTATGTCGTATTTGGATCTGGCTCGGTCTCGGTATTCTTGTCGTTTGTTTGAGGATCGTTCTGTTGAGCAGGCTGTGGTGGATGCCATTGTTGAGGCTGGGCGCATTGCTCCTTCTGCTTGTAATAATCATCCAAGCCGTGTGATGGTGCTCGATACTCCGGAGTTGTTGGAAAGGGCTGCTGCTTGTCAGCCTCGGTTTGCTCGTGATGGGTCTATCTTTGGGGCTCCGCTTATCTTTCTTATCTGCAGCGTTACCGACGATGCTTGGGTGCGCCCGTATGACCAGATGAACTCCAGTGCCATCGACACCTCGATCGTGTGCGATCAGATGATGATGGAGGCCGAGGAGCAGGGCCTGGGTACGTGCTGGGTGTGCCATTTTAAGCCTGAGGTGGCCTGTGAGCAGTTCAGCCTGCCCGAGGGCATCTATCCCTATCACATGCTCGTCTGTGGCTATCCTGCCGACCATATCGCCGACCCCGAGCAGCGCGAGGCCCGCACCATTCCCCTCCCCGACTTCCTCCTCAAGTAGATTTTTGGGACATGCCTTAAAATCTACCTTTGACCGCTCACCCGTTCGCCGAGTTCTGCGCCCTCAAACGCAGGACTCGGCGTTTTGTTTTGCAGACTGCGTACAGCCATAAAAAAAGGACCCGCAAACTGCGGGCCCTTTCTAGGCGCTAAATGATAGCTGGATGTTAGTCCAGGTCGTCGGCGGCGAAGTTGTCAATCGGTGCGAAGGGATCGGCAACGGGGATAACCGGCTCGGCGACGGGCAGCGGCTCGGCAGCAGGAACGGTCACAGCCGGAGAAGCGGCAGAACCGACCGGCGTGGAAGCCATGAGATCGGACGGGAAGGAGTTCTGAGCATCGTCCATGAAGTGCTGGATGAGCTTGAGGTACTCGGCCTTAAACTCCTCACGGGAAGCCTTAAGACGGTCGATCTCCTCAAGCTCGGCCTGCTTCTCGGTCAGGGCCTGGCGGATGACCTCGCGGGCCTTGGCGTCGGCCTCGTTGCGGATGCGGTCGGCGTTCTCGTTGGCGTCGTTGACAATGCCCTCGGCGGTCTGCTGGGCAGCAATCAGGGCAGCGGAAATCTGGCGCTCCTGAGCGGAGAAGTCGGGTGCGGGAGCGGCCACAGGGGCGGCGGGAACGGCCTGCGCGGCAGCATCCTGAGCCTGAGCGAGCTGGGCCTGCGCATCGGCGAGCTGCTGCTCGGTGGCGGTCAGACGACCCTTAAGATCGACAATCTTGGCGAGCATGGCGTCGACCTCAGAGGACAGGGTCTCCAGGAAGACGTCGACCTCGGCGGGATCGTAGCCGCGCTTGGCCTCAGAGAAGGTCTGAGCCTGAATGTCAGCAGGGGTAATAGCCATAACAAGTTCTCCTTTATCTTCGCCTTGGCGCCGTGCGCCCGACGTGAGTTACTAAGCCAGTTTTATATGAGTATACCTATAAGAAGTTGCAGAACCAGCTTCTGCACCAACTGCAACGCAATAATCGCAACGACCGGTGAAAAATCGACGCCGCCCATGGGTGGGATAAACCGACGGAACAAATTGAGCCACGGGCCGCACACGCTATCGAGAACGGCGGCGATATCCTGTAGCAATCCGCCCTGCTTCATAGGGATCCACGTCATAAGGCAGTAAACCACGATGAGCGTGGAGTAAAAGTTGAACAGCGTATTGACCAGCTGGACAATGGTGTAGATGTTGATGAGAATCTCCTCGTCTTATTTTTACTTAAGGTAGCCGTCGGCACGGAGCTTTTTAAGGTCCGAATCCTTGACCTCGCAACCAGCGGGCAGCACCATAAACACGCGATCGCCCACCTCTTTGACTGTGGCACCCAGGCCGCAGGCAAAGCCGTAAGAGAAGTCCAGGACGCGCTTGGCGACCTCGGTACGAACGCCCACAAAAATCAGCGCGACAGGCTGCTTGGTGCGCACGCGGCGCACCACGGTCTCCACGTCGTCATAGCTCTCGGGGCGCAGGACATAGGCCGGCAGCTGCGGCGTAGCGTTGATGATGTTGCTCGCATACGCCGAGGCATCGCTCGGTGAGGGAGCAGGTGCGGGGGCAGCAGCGCGGGCACGCGTGCTCTCGGCGTAGCTCGACGGCGTGTCGTAGGCACCGGGACGATAACCGCCCGCAACCGTCTCCTGCGAGCGCGATGGCGGGTTGTAGGTCGTAGCGTGGCGAGAATCGTCGCCGACCAGCTGACCGGAGCGCGTGTACACAGCCACCGACTCGGCCTCGCCGCGGCGCGTCTGACCCAACAGGCCGTTGCTCGGCTCATCCTGGGTGTAGAAGCCCTCGCCCGAGGCACCGCTGTAACCGCTGTTCTGGTAGCCGTCGTCATAGCCATCATCGTAGCCGTAGTCGTCGTCCTGACCATAACCCTGGTCGTAACCCTGCTGGCCGCCCAGGTGCATCTTATTTTTAATCTCGTCAAGGAAGCCCATGGTTGTGTCCTCTCGCGGTTTAGTGCAGGCGCTCCGATAATCAGTGCGCACTTCAGAGCCTTATTTTACTGCAAACTCCGGGCTAAATACTACCCTGCCCAGGCGAACGAGCGTAGAGCCTTCCTCAAGGGCAGGCTCAAAGTCCTCGCTCATACCGCAGGAAAGTTCGGGCAGGCTCAGATCGGAGTGCGTCGCCTCAAGCTCATCCCTTAGCTCACGAAGTCCGGCAAAAGTGCGGCGCGCCACATCCTTATTCCCCCGGGGTGCCATAGTCATAAGGCCCTGCACACAAATTCCCTCAAGCTCCGCAAGCTCACCTGCGGCGTCTCGGACCTCGTCGGGCGAAAAGCCGCCCTTGGACTCCTCGCCGCTCACATTGACCTCGATCAGCACACGCTGGGGGCCGGAGAGCTCGCCCGCCTCAATCTTGCGGACCGCACGGCTCGAGATAGCCTGAGCCAAATGCAGCGAGCTTACCGAATGAATCAGCTCGGCCGAGCCCAGAACCGCATTGATCTTGTTGGTCTGCAGGTTGCCGATCATATCGAAGCGCACCTCGGGTAGCTCCGGATGCTCTGCGAGGCCCGCGAGCTTGCGAACGAGCTCCTGCGGGCGGTTCTCGGCAAAATGGCGATACCCCGCCTGGATAGCGGCAACGGTCTCATCGACGCCAACGGTTTTGGAGACGGCAATCAGGCGTGCGGCATCGTGGGTACGGCCCGCGCGATCGAGTGCGGCATAAAAGCGTTCGAGAATCTGCTCGCGGCGAGCGCGCATCAAGTCCAAATAGTTATCCATTGCCAATCGCCTCCGCAGACAGCCATACAAGTAGTCCCATGCTAACGCAAGAGCGCGGCCCTGCATGTGCAAGGCCGCGCTCACTTAGGTATTTACAATCTTTCGACGAACGAAGCTACCCTACTCCTCGTCGTCCTCGGCGTCGTCCTCGTCCTCAAGGTGCTCAAGCAAATAGCGAAGGCCTTCGCTCACCTCGTTAGCAGGCACCTTGGCAACAAAGCGCGCATCGACGGCGGGCCTCATGATGACGCCCTCGCCCGAAGGCACGCGCATGCTCTCGAGCTCATCCTCGTCCGTACGGGCGATATCGCCGGCAGTCATGCGCTGTCCGGTCAAAAGGAAGGTCAGACGGCAGGCGGCATCGATGGAAATCGAGGCAATGCGATCGAGGTAGCGCGAAACCATGATGGCGCGGCGCAGGTCGTCGTAATTGCTGTTGTCATCCATAAACTCGCCGGCATCCATGCGGTTGAAGGTACGGAAGAACTTCTCGTACGCCGCATGCACCGGCTCGTCCTCGACGGCCAGATTGCAGATGATGGACATGTCGTTGGTGACGAGCGCAGAAAGCGACGAACCCAGCACCTGATAGACAGCCTCGGCCTCGGCTTCAACCAAGGTCACAAGCTCCTGAGGCAGCGAGATGTCGGCCTTGACCATGTGACGCGTGGCGCGGCAGACCTGGCGAACTTTATCGGTCATGCGCTGCAGGTTAAAGTCGACGTAGATGATCGTCTGCAGCAAGCGGAAGTCGGAGGCGACCGGCGACTGCGTAGCGATCAGGTTGTAGCACACGGCCTCCAAGTTGGCGCAGCGCGCATCGATCGAGAGCGTGCGCTTCTTGGTCTTGGTGGCGAGCTTGCGGTCATCGGTCACATAGGCCTTCACGGCGTCGTGAAGAGCCAGATCGACAGCCTCGTAGATGCTCAGCATCTCGTGACGGGCCTCGATGAGCTGACGGGAAAACAGTTTGCGCATGGTTCACTCCAATCAGTTGGGTGCGGTCATGCCGCCCGCACAGTGAATACGCACCGGACCAGGTCCGAACGGCTTGGGACTAGTCGCACCGATCAGCCAAAGCGGCCGGTGATATAGTCTTCCGTCCGCGAATCCACCGGGCTGGTGAAGATCGCGTCGGTTTGACCATACTCGATGAGCGTGGCGGGCTCGCCGGCAACTTCCTGCAAGAAAAATGCGGTGTAGTCGCTAATACGAGCGGCCTGCTGCATAGAATGCGTGACGATGATGATCGTCATCTCGGGCGCCAGCTCGGCCATCAGATCCTCGACCTTGGAGACGGACGTGGGGTCGATGGCGGAGCAGGGCTCGTCCATCAGCAGGACATCGGGCTGCACCGCAAGCACACGCGCGATGCACAGACGCTGCTGCTGACCGCCCGAGAGCGCCAAACCATCCTTGTTGAGCTGATTGGATACCTCTTTCCAGAGGTTGGCGCGCTTGAGCGATTCTTCCACGATGTCGTCGAGGTCGCTTTTGCTAGTCACGCCCTGCAGACGAGGGCCAAAAGCGACATTCTCGTAGATGGATTTGGGAAACGGGTTGGGCTGCTGAAAAATCATGCCCACGCGGCGACGAAGGTCGACCGGGTCGACGCCCTCGGCATAGATATCGTTGCCGTCAAGCGTCATGGTGCCCTCGACGCGGGTGCCCTCGATAAGGTCGTTCATACGGTTGATACAGCGCAAAAACGTCGATTTGCCGCAGCCCGAAGGACCGATAAACGAGGTGATGGCGTTTTTAGCGATGTTGAGGTTGAGCCCCGTCAGCGCATGAAAGTCACCGTACCAAAAGTTGAAATCCTTGGCCGTGATGGCCGCTTGCTCCAGCGTGGGAGCGGACTGATAGACGGACATGGGACTCCTTAACTAGCGGCGTTTGCGCGACAGATAACGCGCAAACAGGTTGAAAGCCAAAATAATCGCCATCAGCAAAAGCGCGGTGCCGTAAGCTACGTTCATGTTGATGCCGTCATTGGCAAGCAGATAAAGGTGAACGGTCATGGGACGACCGGAATCGAGCGGCGAAATAGGCAGGTTGATGGCCTGACCCATGGTGTAGAGCACCACGGCGGTCTCGCCGATGGCGCGGCCGATGGCAAGCACGATGCCGGTAGCGATGCGGCCAAAAGCCGAAGGAAGCACGATCTTGGAGACGACCTGCCACTTGGTGGCGCCCAGACCATATGCACCCCAACGGATATAGCGCGGAACGGCGCGGATTGCCTCCTCGGTGGTACGCATGACGATGGGCAGCATCAGAAGTGCCAGTGCCAGGGCGGCCGAGACCATCGAAAGGCCCAAGCCCATGGCCTCGACAAACAAGGCGTAGCCAAAGAGGCCCATAACAATGGAGGGCACCGAGGCCAGGGCATCGGCAGCATAGCGAATAATGTCGACGACCTTGCCCTGCTTGGCGTACTCGGCCAGATAGACCGCAGCCAGGACGGCAACCGGCGTGCAGATAAGCATGGCGAGCGCCGTCACGTAGATGGTCGAGACGATCGTGGGCCAAATGCCGCCCTCGGCGTTGACACCCTGCGGCCAGCCAAAGATAAAGTCGAGCGAGATATGCGGCAGGCCGTTGATGACCACGTAGGCGATGATGGCGATCAGCACCAGCGTGGTGATATAGGCCGCGGCGCGAAACACGCCGAGCATGATCTTGTTGGAGAGGTCCTTGTTGATGCGGCCCTTCTTGCCATGGGAAAGGGCACGCTTGATGCGCTCGCGCGACGAGGTCGTATCGACCATCGTGTCAACGGAATCGGACATAGCCTACCCCCTCTTCTTGGAAATCAGGCGGACGATACCCACCAGTGCAGCGGAGATGATAAACAGGACCACGCCCATGCCAAACAGAGCCGAGCGGTGCAGGCCCGAGGAATAGCTCATGTCGAGCGCGATCTGGCTCGTGAGCGTCGAGATGGGGCTCGAGATGCTGTCCGGGATGACCGGAGCGTTGCCCACGACCATGAGCACGGCCATGGTCTCGCCGATGGCACGCCCCATGCCCAAGACAATCGCATCGACGATGCCCAGCTTGGCTGCAGGCAGCACGACCTTGTAGATGGTCTGCCACTTGGTGGCACCCATGGCATAGGACGCCTCGCGAATACCCATGGGAATGGAATTGAGGGCATCGATGGTGAGCGTGGTGATGGTGGGGACGATCATGATGGCGAGCACGAACCACGCTGTCAGCGCGCCAAAGCCAAGGCCGCCGGTTAGCTGCGCGATAAACGGACGGATGATGACCATGCCAAAGAAACCGTAGATGATGGAGGGGATGCCCGCCAGCAGATCGACGGCGGGGCTGATGAGCTTGCGCACGCGCTTGCTGGCGATCTCGACCAGATACACAGCCGTGCCCACACCCAGGGGCACACCCATGGCGAGCGCACCGACGGTCACCAGACCAGAACCCGCCAGCAGCGACATAATGCCGTAGTGGCCCTCAGAGGGTGCCCATGTAAAGCTAAAGAAGTCCGCCAGGCCGATGTCGGTAAAGACCGGCAGCGCCGAGTACGTGGTAAAGACAAAAATCAGGATGACGGTGACGACCGCCAAGAACGCGCAGGCAAAGAAGATCCACTGCAGCGCCTTCTCCTTAAGATAGGTGCTGCGTGACACCAACGCCAACTCACACTTTTTGGGCGCCTGGGTCTCCTGCTCAATCTGGGGGGTTTCCTGTGCTTCCACGCTACTCACTCCCCTTTCCGTCGTTGGTGACGGGAATAAAGCCCGCCTCGCGAATCTGCTTGTCCATCTTTTCGGACGTCACATAGTCGATGTAATCCTGCGCTTGCTGCGAAAGCGTCCCCTTCACAAAGAAGTAAAGGTCACGCGAGATGGGATAGCCGCCACTTGCGACCGTCTTCTCAGATGCCTCGACATGGTTGACCGAAACGGCCTTAACCGAGGTCTTGGCATTGAGGCTCTCGACAAAACCCAGCGAGATGTAGCCAATGGCGCCACGCGAGCGGGACACGACATCGCGTACCTGGCCCGTGCCCGAAAGAACAGCCGAGCGGCGATCGAACGGCGTGCCGTCCATCACGATAGTGCGGAAGGCCTCGCGCGTACCGGACGCCTCGTCGCGGTTGATAACCTGAATCTTCAGGTCCTCGCCACCAACCTCTTTCCAGTTGGTGATCTTGCCCGCGTAGATATCGCGAAGCTGCTCGGTCGAGAGATTGTCGACCGGGTTGTCGTCGTTCACGATGACTGCGATGCCGTCGTGTGCGATAACGATAGGCGTCAGGCCCAAATCCTGCTCGTCGGCATTGAGGCCACGAGACGAGCTGGCGATGTCGGCGGTGCCGGCGCTAACAGCTTCGATGCCAGCAGATGAGCCAAGGCCGGAGACGAGCACGTCGATGCCGGTCTCTTCCTTAAAGCCCTCGGCCGCAATCTCGGCAATGGGAAGGCAGGTGGTCGAGCCGGCCACGGTAATAGAAGACGTAGAAGATCCCGAGGAGCAGGCGCACAGCGTGAGCGCGAGCACTGCTGCACTCAGGACCGATGCGATCTTTCTCATAGCATCACGCCGATCGCAGCATGGCGCCCACAGGTGCCGCCCTCGTTGCGGTAGGAATAAAAGCGGTCGTTCTGACGAACGGTGGAAAGTTTGGTGTCCACAATGCCGTTCACATCGACACCGGCATCCACCAGCGCCTCGCGAATGGCGGCGGAAAGATCGAGCATGCGAGAAGCAGTAGCATCGATGCACGAGAACTCGGCGGCAAAGCGGTCCATAAGCTCTTGGGACACCTCGTACTCGTCGCCCAGGATATGGGGCCCAATATAGGCAGAGATGTCCTCCGGCTTGCAGCCAGCCGCCTCGCAGAGCGCTTGGCTGGCCTTGGCGGAAATGCGCGCAATCGTGCCCTTCCAGCCAGAATGCACCACGGCAAAACCGTTGGGAGCAACCAGCACCACGGGAACGCAATCGGCAAAGCAGAGCAGCACGGGTACCTCATGGGCCGTGCAGACAAGGGCATCACAGCCCTCGGCAATCTGCTCGCGAATGTTCTCGAGATCATCGGCGCCATTCGAGGTCACCGTCACGACATGGTCACCGTGCACTTGATTGGGAACAAGCAGATTATGCTCGCACTCGGCAGCCCCCATGGCCTCGAGCGCTCGACGACGATTTTCTTGAACAGCAAAGGGGTCATCGCCTACATGCGAGCCCAGGTTGAGCGAGGAGTACGCATCTTCGGAAACGCCACCGGTGCGCTCGGTAAAGGCAAAGCGGACATCGTGCGTCGCGCCCTCTACCAACGTAACTCCATCATGGTCGACACGCGAAACGTTGTCCGCACGTGCTGCCATACTAAAGCCTCCTAATAACACAAGTATCGCGGCGACGCCGCAGCAGTCCGTGTCATACGGCTGCCATACTTCATTAAAAGGATACCCGCAGTGGTAGGGGCCAAACGTAAAGGGAACGTAAGGAGATTGGAGGCTTTCGTTTACAAACGAGAAACAAAAAGGGCGCATCCATACGGACGCGCCCCTGTGCAAAACAATGCGAAGAACGACTTAGAAGCTGCCACGCTTGAGGAAGTCGGGAAGCTCAAACTGATCGTTGCCAAAGTTGGGCAGCTCGGTACCACCGACGTTGCGAGTCGGGGCAGCCTGAGCGGGGCTGGCAGCCGGAGCAGTGCGCTGCGGCTCAGTAGAAGCAGCAGCCTTGCTCTGGGACTGCTGGGCAGCGAAGAGCTCGTCCTGACGGTTGACGTTGGAGTCGGAGAAGCCCGTAGCGATAACGGTGATGCGCACCTGGTCGCCCAGGGACTCGTCAACAACGGTACCGAAGATGATGTTGGCCTCGGGGTCGACAGCATTGGCGA
>CAJMPE010000071.1 GCA_905215275.1 uncultured bacterium
GAGACGGCGGCGCTGCTCGAGGGCGACGAGACCTACGCGTGCCTGCTCACCGTGCCCGGCATCGGCCCGAGGACCGCGGCGCAGCTCGCGGTGTCGGTCGACATCGGGAGGTTCCCGGACCACGACCACCTGGCCTCGTACTGCGGCATAGCCCCGAGGGTGAGGGGCTCCGGCACGTCGGTGAGGTCGGTCAGGGCGTCCAGGCGCGGCGACGCGAGGCTCAAGTCCCTGCTGATCTTCTCGTGCAACAGCCTGGTGAGGTCCTCGGGGCGCTACGGCGAGTACTACCGGGCCTGCAGGGCACGGGGCATGGGGCACGGGCGGGCGCTCAAGGCCGTCGCGAGGAAGCGGCTCAGGGCGATATACGCCGTGATGCGCGACCGGGTGCCCTACCGGGAGTAGCCCCGACGGTTGACAAAACTATAGGAACACCCAACGACTAACTTAAAACTATGCCGGATTACGGGGCTGAACGACGGATTGCCGACCATGCCGAAATTGGTAAAAAGAAAACCGCAGGTAGAAGGCTCGCTATGATTTGAAAATATGGGGTGTGGTTGGCTCATTCAGGTTCAGCCCCGTAATCCGGCATAGTTTTGAAATGGCACTGAATAAGTGGCGGCAAATGAGCCGCAATGAAGCAAGCTAGCCCCTCGTTTCCGAAACCTTTCCGCAACAATCTGCTCTTCGCACTGCTCGACTCCGCTCGCAACGTCCCCTGCGCTACACTTAGTTGCACTGTGGCGCCGTTGCGCCGCGCCCGACCCAAGGGGGACACTCATGAAGAACACTCAGCTGCTGCTGATCAACGATATGTGCGGATACGGCAAGGTCGCGCTTTCCGCCATGCTGCCGGTGCTGTCGCACATGGGTTACCGTATCCATAACCTGCCGACGGCACTTGTGTCCGATACGCTCAACTATCCCAAGTTCTACATCCACGACACCACCGAGTACGTGCGCCAAAGCCTCGCTATCTGGGAGGAGCTCGGCTTTGAGTTCGACGCCATCTCGACCGGCTTTATCGTGACCGAGGAAGAGACGCGCATCATCTCGGACTTTTGCCACCGCCGTGCGCAAAAGGGCACCAAGGTGTTCGTCGACCCCATCATGGGCGACAACGGCAAGCTCTATGCGGGCGTGCCCGAGTCCACGATTGGCCTTATGCGGCACCTGCTCGAGTGCGCCGACTACGCGGTTCCCAACTACACCGAGGCCTGTTTGCTCACCGACACGCCTATCGTCGAGCAAATCACGCCCGATGAGGCCCGCGCCCTTGTGGACGCCGTGCGCGAGCTGGGTGCCAAGTCGGTGGTCATTACGAGCGCCGTAGTCAATGGCACGAACGCGGTTATCGGTTACGACCATGTGGCGGGGGAGTACTTTACGATTCCCTTTGAGCTCATTCCGGTCTATTTCCCGGGCACGGGCGACACGTTCTCGGCGGTGCTCGTCGGCCGCGTTATGGCAGGCTGGAGTCTGCAGTGCGCGACGTCCGATGCCATGCGTGTGGTGGCTGAGCTTATCGAGCGCAATGCCGACCAAGAGGACAAGTCGGCCGGCCTTCCCATCGAGGCCTGCCTGGATGTGGTTGACCATGAGTAATGCTGGCGAGGGCGGCATCAAGCCTGCGGGCGATAACAAGCCGCTCGGCGCGCCGCGTGGCAAGCGTCCGCGTATCCGCGTGAGCTGCGTGGACCAGCTGGGTGCGTGCCGCTGCCACCATGGTCACAAGCCGGGCGACGTTTTTGACTTCGACCGAGACCGCGGCAAGATGTGCGCCATGGCCTGCCACGTGGGCTTTCCCTATATCGATATCCTGCGCTATGGCGGGACCGTGCCTGGCAACGAGCCCGGCACGGCAAAGTTCTGCTGCCCCGAAGTCGATACACTGAACGTCTGGCTTGCCAAGATCGTTGACGAGTAGTCGAGCGCAATGTGTCAAAGGGACAGCCCCTTTGACACATTCGCCGGTGGTGCCCCTTCTTTTGCTTATAATCTCAAATCTCTGCATTTCATCCGATTTTAGGTTCTAAAAATTCTGCGTTTCATCGATAATCAAGCATATAAAACTTTGCATTTCATTCGATGACACCGAGGGGAGAGCCTATGCTGCGTAGGAAAATAGCGGCAGAGCTGGAGCGTTGGCTGAAGTCTTCCGAGCAAAAGGCCTTGTTCATTACGGGTTCTCGCCAGATTGGCAAAAGCTATTCGATTCGCGCATTTGGCAAAGCCAACCATGCAACCTACATCGAGCTTAACCTCATGGAAAATCGCCAGGCAAAAGATGCTCTTCTCGAGGCGCGGGATGCCGATGATTTCATCAGCAGGGTGACGCTTCTTTCGGGAAAGTCGATTGCACCAGGCAAAACGCTCGTGTTTATCGATGAGGTCCAAGAGGCCCCCGACATCATGACGATGGCAAAGTTCCTTGTTGAGGACGGGAGATGCCGCTGGGCGTTTTCGGGGTCAATGCTCGGGACTCAGTTCAAGGGCGTCAGGTCCTATCCCGTGGGGTATGTTCACGAGCTTAGGATGTTCCCGCTCGATTTTGAGGAGTTTTGCTGGGCAATCGGGGTGAGCGAGAGGGCTCGCCAAACGATACGTGACGCGTGTATCAGCGAGAGACCCATTCCTGATTACATTCATGACGCGATGATGGCAAACTTCAGGACCTATACCGTTGTCGGCGGAATGCCGGAGGTCGTGCAGCGTTTCCTTGACACGCGGGGCGACCTTGCCTCTGTTCGTCAGCTACAGTCAGAGCTCAACGAACAGTACCGGCGGGATATCTCCAAGTATGCGAGCGGGCGAGCCCTTCAGGTGCAGAGCATCTACGATCAGCTCCCTATTATGCTCGAGGGCGAAAACAAGCGCTTCGTGCTCAATTCCATTGACCCCAAGGCTCACTACGAGAAGTATCAGCGAGATTTTGTATGGCTTGTCGATGCCGGCGTTGCTCTCAAAGCCGATATCGTAACCGAGCCAAAATCGCCCCTGCTCAAGACGGCACGGCCATCGCAGTTCAAGCTATATCAATCGGATACGGGCATGTTGATGGCGCGCTACCCCGTTGGAGTCGCCCAAGCGGCGTATCTTGATAGCAAGGAGCCCAATCTGGGCGGCATTTACGAAAACGTGGTGGCCCAGCAGCTGGCTACCCAAAATCGCCAGCTTTACTACTATCAGACAAAAAAGCGCGGTGAAGTGGACTTTGTGGTCGATGGACCGGATGGGACGGCTGTTCCGATCGAGGTTAAATCGGGCTCCTATTACCACGCGCACGCTGCGCTCGGTCATGTGCTTGATACGGCTGAATATGGCGTAAGGCTCGGGATCGTTTTCTCGAGAGGCAACGTTGAGCGCAACGGAGCGGTTCTCTATTTGCCGCTATATGCGACCTGGGCCCTTTCGGATGTTTTGGGCGACTCCTGCGCCGAGGGGATAAAGCTGGAGGTCAAGCCGGTCTAGGGCCAGTCCCGGATGTGGCAAAGGGGCAGTCCCTTTGCCACATTCATGAGTGTGGGAGATTATCCACGCTCGTTTCGCGCCGAAGGCGTGGTCCGCGACCTCGCTTGCCTACAGCTGCTCGAGCATGGCGGTGCAGCCGGCGATCACGTCGCGGTAGGTGGCATCGAAATTGCCGGTGTACCAGGGATCGGCCACGTCGCCGGGGCGATCAGTCCAATCGAGCAAGCGCGTAATCTTGCCGTCGGGGTCGTCGCCAAAGATGCGACGCAGGCCACGCGCGTTCTCAGCATCCATATAGACAATATGGTCCCAGTCGCCATACTCCGCGCGACGCACCTGACGTGCGCGATGTGCGACGACGGGAATCCCGACCTCGCGTAGCTTGGCAACGGTACCGTGATGTGGCGGGTTGCCAATCTCCTCGGTCGAGGTCGCAGCGGAATCAATGACAAACTCGCCCGCGCGCCCGGCGCGGCGCACCAACTCGGTAAACACCGACTCAGCCATCGTCGAGCGACAGATGTTGCCATGGCAGATAAAAAGAACGCGTTGCACAGGGTTTCCTTTCTAGACAGGGCCGTACGGCCTGCGGTGGCACTGTAACACAGCCCTTTCCAATGAAGCCAACTGCGCAGAGTGGAGGATGACGCAGCTCACGCCCATCGTCTGATGTAAAGCGGGCAAAAACGTTTTCCACGAAGACAGGGGTGCTCAAGATTTCATGTGTTCCAGATACATGAAATCGAAGAAAAACGTGTATCTGAAATACACGAAATTGCACTGCTGAAGCTTCCAGGCGGATAAACACTACTTGTATGGGACGGTTTTCACCGGTTGCTCGCCACCTTGGGCTATGTTCGCTCCTATGCCTGCATCCGGAGCTGTGCTGATTGACGACGGCGCTCCCAGCGAGCCAGCTTAATCGTCGCCAGCGTGAGGGCCCAGGCCACAAGCGAGAACGCGGCGCCCACTGCGCCCACGTACGCAATGCCAACGCTGCTTACCACGGCGCCGCCCACTGCGGTGCCAAACGAGATGCCGACGTTAAACGCCATGGGTTCAACCGAACTTGCGAGTACCATCGACTTGGGATGGCGGCTGCGTGCCACGTCCATAAAGTGCGTGATGCACGATACCGAGAACAGGTACATGAGCAACGCCAAGCTAAAGACAAAGACCAGCGCGAGCGGCATGGTGCCGCCCACAGCAAACAGTCCGAGTAACGCCGCAGCCTGCAGCACAAACGTCACAAGCAGCGCCTTCATGCCAAAGCGCGCGTCGATCCATCCGCCCAGGATGTTCGAGATTAGGCAGAACACGCCGTAGGCCATAAGCGTGGTACTGGCTTCGACCGTGCCCATGCCCAGCACCTGTTCAAGATAAGGCGTCACGTAGCCGTAGAACACATAGACCGAGCCCACGCCAAACAAAAAGATGAGCATGCCGGTGATGATGCTCGGCTCGCGCAGCAGCCCCGCCTGCTCGCGAAAGGTGGCAGGCTCGTCGGTTTGCCCAGCGCGCGGCATAAACGCCACGAGCGCTCCGCAGATCAGAACGGCAAAGGTCAGCGTGCCGTACATGGCTACGTGCCAATCGAGCGTGTCGGCTACAAACTTGCCGATCGAAGTGACAAAGACCATTGCCACGGAAAACGCACCATATACCACCGAGATTGCAAGCGAAGTTTGCTGCGGGGACAGCAGCTCGGGGATGTACGTCACGCCCACGGCGAGCAGTGCGCCCGAGACGGATCCCAGGACAATGCGCGAGATAAAGAGCACCTGGAAGTTGGGCGCCAACGCCATGACCAGGTTGCCGAGCACAAAGACGATGCTGTAGCACACGAGCAGCTGGTAGCGGCGAAAACGCCCCGTGCTGAGCGCAAGCACCGGCGTGGCGATAGCGTAGACGAGCGCGAACACGCTGATGAGCTGGCCCGCGGTGGCAAGCGAGATGCCGAGCTCCGTCGCCAGGTCGCTCTCGATGCCGATGACCACGAACTCCGAGCAGCCGAGCGAAAAGCCTAACAACACGAGCAGCGCCAGGCAGAGCTTGGTGCGCGCGGGGGAGAGCGCGGCGGCGGTTGATGCTGTTGTGGACGAAGCTGCGGTGGTCAAGGCAGTTGCTCCCATGTTGCGTTATATGAGCTGGATTCAGTCCCTGCAACTCTACCAGAATGTGTCAGGTGCTCGCCCCCTTTGTCGCAGGCTGCGCTTGCCTGTATAGTCGCAATGCAGGCGAAGATGATCTCAGGTACATCGCGGGCGACAGGAGATCCCATGGGTATGCACACGACAAAGGTTGCAGTGGGCGAGGGCAAGTTTGCGCCCGAGGAGGCCCTCGAGGCCCCCTCCATTCGCGCTGCCCTCGCGATGTGACAAAGGGGCAGTCCGTTTGTCACATTCCATGCCTTAGAAACCTGCAAATTCTGCAAGTTTCTAAGGTAACATCTTATGAACTTGCAAAAAATGCAAGTTTATAAGATCTCATGTCTGGTCGGGCGCTAGGGAGACTCTATGGATATCGTTCGCCGAAGCCGTTATCTTGATCGACTCATTGCTTTTCAGGATACCGACCTCATCAAAATCGTGACGGGCATACGCCGTTGTGGCAAATCAACGTTATTGGACATGATGAGGGACTATCTGGCGCAACAGGGGGTGCCAGCCGAGCGTTTGCTGACCTTTAAGATGGAATCTCTAGAGTACGCGGGAATTACGGATTATCTGACGTTTTATCGTATGGTTCGGGAGCGCATCGACGGCATCGATCATCCCTACCTGTTCTTTGACGAGCTCCAGAATGTCGAAGGTTGGGAAAAGGCGGTCAACTCGCTCCGAGTGGATTTGCCGTGCGATATCTATGTCACGGGCTCCAATGCCTTTTTGCTATCGAGCGAGCTCGCAACGCTTATCTCGGGCCGATATGTCGAGGTCAAGATGCAGCCTCTCACGTTTAGCGAATATCTTGATTTTCGCTCGATTGATGCGGTCGCCGCTGAAGGGCTTGGTGAGAGGGTCGAGCTCGTTTCCAAGACGGGCAATCGCCTTAATTCAAATACCGTGCTTGAGCAGTACATAACCTATGGCGGCATGCCGTTTCTGGCCCATGATGAGCCGAGACGTGAGCTGTGTCGCGACTATATCCGTAGCCTCTACCAGACGATCGTCGCGCGCGATATCCTGTCGCGTGCGACGCGTAGGGGTCGCGGAGCTATCACCAAGCGCGATGTTCTCGAGCGGCTCTGTGCGTATCTGGCAGACAACATCTCCAACCAAACCTCGGTCAACAAAATCGTAGGGACGCTCAACGAATCGGCGGGCGGTAAGACCAACGCATCGACGGTGTCGGCATATATTGACGCTTTGGAAGAGACGTACCTGTTTACCAAAGTAAAAAGGTATGACATCAAGGGGCGGGAGCTCCTTAAGACAGGCGGTAAATATTACATAGCTGATACGGGAATTCGCAGCTATCTTGACGGATATAGAGGTAGCGATGGCGGAAGGATGCTCGAGAACGTTATCTACAACCAGCTTGTATTTGAAGGATACGAAGTGTTTTGCGGCCATCTGCGTGCGGGGGAAATCGACTTTGTCGCAATCGGCGAGGGATCGGACCGCAAATATATCCAGGTTACCGAACGGATCGATGCCGAGGCGACAAGAGAACGCGAGCTGCGACCGCTCAAGCTAAGCACGCTAGAAAAAATTCCTGATTCGTATGAGAAGATCCTGATTGTCAGGGATGGCGACCATCCAACGGACATCGATGGCATCAGAATCGTGGGGGCAGTCGACTTCTTGTTGAGAAATAAGATTACCCGCGGCTAAACGCAAATAGATCCGTTTCGATGCGACAAAGGAGCAGTCCTTTTTCGCGTTCCGTGCGAGCCCTCGTGCCGTCTGGGGGTATAAGGCTAGCAAGTGTTTATTTGCGAGGCCTAAGGGGCGCCCCGTATGGATATCGATAACTTTGAATGGTGGTATAGCGAGGGCGAGGCTCCGGACGAGGAGTGGGACGAGCCCGCGCCGCGTGACGTGTCGAGCGACGAGGACGAGACCGGCAACGATGCCGCTGTCGAGCCTGATGCCGCCGAACCCCTAACCTTTGAACAGGCTTGGGCCCAGGCCGAGGCCGACGAGGCAAAGGCCGATGCCACGGCCACGCTCGGTGAGCCGGCGGACATGTCCATCTCGCCGGCCAAGACCCCGCAGCCGCGCCATAACATCGACCCCGGCAGCACGGCATCCTTCAGCATCCTCGACGTGCCCGCGCAAGGTGCCCAGGCACCCGCGCCCACGCATCGCCCCAACCTAGCTCGCGAGGAAGACGCAGGCCGCCGTTCTCCACTCGGCCCCATCCTCATCGCCTTCATGGCCGGCGTCATCGCTTGCTCGGCGATCGGAAATGTCTGGAGCCATGTGGAGCAACAGCGCAAAGATGCCGCCAAGGTCGAGATGTCTGTCGAACAATCGCTCAGCCGCACGCGCTCGGTGCATGTGTCGGTCGAGGTCAAGGACGGCGCGACGTGGGACACCGCCCGCGGCGATAGTCAGATGCTCATCCACATCGTGGGCCGCACGCTCAGGGGGCAGGCGATTGACGAGTATCAATATGTCAACTCCGCTGGCGACGGCATCGAACTCAAGCCCGGCGACTACGAGCTCACGGTCGACGAGCCGCCCGTCGCCACCGATGGCACGCGCTTCCGCGCCTCAAAGCGCATGGTTCCCGTGAGCTTTAACTCGCAGGCGCCCGATACGGTCGACAGCACGCCGCAGGGCGGATTCGACCTTTACGCAATCGCTCAATAACTGCGCCTGCCGCTTCTCCTTGCCGCCAAGAGTGGCACAATAGCCCTCGACACTATTGTTTACTTTTGGAGGAAGTAGCATGTCCACCGTCACCACTATCAAGCGCGGCGGCCTCACCGCGGCCATCGATTCCATGGGAGCCCAGCTCACGAGCCTTGCCCTCGACGGCAACGAGTATCTGTGGCAGGGCGACCCGGCCTTTTGGGGCAAGCATGCGCCCATTCTGTTCCCCATCGTGGGCTCACTGCGCAACAACACGGCGACGTCTGCGGCTGGCACCTGCGAGATGCCGCGCCACGGACTCGCGCGCATCGTCGAGCACAAGCTGGTCGAGGTCTCGGAGGACGGCTCCTCGGTAACTTACGAGATCACCGATACGCCCGAGTCGCTCAAGGCTTTCCCCTTCCACTTTAAGCTCAACATGACCTATGCCCTGACTGGTGATGCCACGCTTACCCAGACCTTTGCCGTCACCAACACCGGCGATGTAGAACTGCCGTTCTCGGTGGGCGGTCACCCTGCATTTAACGTGCCCGCTCCCGGTGCCGAGGACGAGGCATTCGAGGATTACGAGCTGGCATTTACCGAGGCTTGGACCAACGAGGCCCCCATCATCACGCCCGATGGCCTCATGACGTTCGAGGACAGCTACAAGGCTCCCGATAACTCGGACGTGCTGCCCATCACGCACCGCAGCTTCGATAACGATGCCATCATGTTCACCGATACCCCGGGCTCCACGCTCACGCTGCGCGGTCGCAAGTCGGGCCATGGCGTCAAGATCGACTTTGAGGGCTTTAAGTACATCGGCGTGTGGTCTGCCGCCAACGACGCCCCGTTTGTGGCGCTCGAGCCCTGGACCGGTCACACCACCATGGACACCGAGGACGACGTCTTTGAGCACAAGGTCAACACCATCACGCTGGCGCCGGGCGAGACGGACGTCCGCAGCTTTAGCGTCACTTTGCTCTAGAGGTTCCGCCGTTCTGACGAA